>DATHVY010000129.1:0-6375 GCA_035461045.1 Planococcus sp. (in: firmicutes) | reverse complement strand
GTCCATGAAGATTTTATGATCGGCAGTGAAACAATGGATATCGACGGCATCTTGGAAGATGGAACAAAAGAGCCTTTATTCCGGAATGGGAATTGGGCATTTTAAGAGGTGATGAGCATGAAGAAGTTTGGACTGGCGCTGCTAGCTGCGCTGGTATTCTATAGCGGGACAGCTGGCGGAAAAGCTGATGCTGCGGCCAATATCAACTATATTGCATTGGGGGATTCACTCGCAGCAGGACAAACCCCCAATTCGGAAATTGACTTTGGTTATTCGGATTTGATTTCACAGGAACTTTGGCGCAATGGAAGACTGGCATTCTTCTCGAAGGATCTGGCTTTTCCGGGGTTCACAACAGAAGATGTGCTGGAACGGGTGAAGTCAGATGAAGCCCGGGAAGTAATCCAGCAGGCAAATTTGATTACGGTATCTGCTGGAGCCAATGATTTGCTGCGTCTGGTGCAGTCAAATCCTGAAACCGGATCATTGATTTTTCAGCAGCGCCAAGTCGATTTTTCCTTGAATAAGGCCCGTGCCAATATGGAAAAGATATTGGCTGAACTACAGGCTGAAGCTCCAAGGGCTGATATTTATGTGATGGGCTACTATTTCGCTTATCCTCATGCACGCGAAAGCCAGAAGCCGGGAACGGCCAAACAGCTTGACCGTTTGAATGACATATTGAGACTCACTGCTGAAAATGCAGGAGTCAAATTTATCTCAGTTGATGCGAGTTTTGGTCAGGATGCGGTCGGTAAACTTCCGAATCCAGCCGATGTGCACCCGAACCTGGTGGGCTATCAAGCAATGGCAAATGCATTCTTGACCAAATATGATGGAACAATGAATGTGGATAAGTTCGAACTTCCAGAGGCAGCACCGATATCCTTCGAGGAAATCCTTGCGAGCCAAGAAGAGGAAGCTAACGCAATCGATGGCAGTGTTCAAAGGCCATCAGAAGGCATGGATTCCAGCAACTGGAGTTTAAAAGAAGCCAGACCCCTTATCTGACAGAAAAAACCCCCGGTACCGAATTTCATCGGCACCGGGGGTTTTGTGATTATCGTTTTGGTTGAGGAGCTGTATTTTTGCCTGCATTATTAGCGGCTTTTTTCTTATTCATCATCTTACGGATAATCGGGTATGCGATAGGGCCATACCTTAAAACGGATCTCAATAAACGGCCAATTGCCATTATAATCTCTCCAATCATATTTATAGATAGTGTTTATTTCCCGCTATAATCTAATTATAAACCTTAGAGGGGGGATTTAGCCAGAGATACAAGGATGTCCTTGTATTGTTCTACGCTGGATATCAAAACATATTCCGCATTGCCATGCCAATCATCACCGCATGGTCCAAATTCTATGGCACCTTCTCCACCGTTGACCGCAGCGTAATAACGTGTATCCGCAGCACCATGCTGGCCAAAAAGAACCGCATCGTTGCCAGTGACTTGCTGGATTGATTTTTCTAAAATCTGGATATATGGATTGCTTTTGGTAGTTGTCAAAGCAGGGGTGGAGCCGCTTGCTTTGTATTCCATATCTACCCCAAGCGTATCCGCGAGTTCTGCCATTTGGCGTATAATCTCATCTTTGTCCTGCCCGGGCATGAAACGGATATCGTAAGACATGTGGCAAATTTCCGGAACCACATTATAACGATCACCCGCTTTGATAATTGGCAGATTGACCGAAGGCTGATCGTAGTATTCGGTCGACTCTTTTCGGAATGGCAATTCGGATATTGCCATGTGATATTTCATAGCAGACTCTATTGCATTAATGCCCTCCCAAGGGCGACTGCCGTGGGCTGGCTTTCCTTTAAACGTTAAATCCATTCTCAAGATGCCCTTTGACTGCAAACCGATTTTCAAATCTGTGGGCTCACCGCAGATGACAAAATCACCAGTATAGCCTTGATCCACCAACCACTTAGATGTGTTGCGGCCGCCAATTTCTTCGTCAGTGACGATATGTAACTGAATCACACGGTTCAATTCGGATTCATCCAATTCCACAAATGCCTGCATCATGGCGGCGACGCCGGCTCTCATGTCCGCTGAACCACGGCCATAAAGCTTGTCCCGTTCGACCATTGGAGAAAATTGGTCATCATGGCCAGGAACCACATCAACATGCCCGTTCCAGATAATGGTTTCATCGCCTTGCCCTTTAGTGGCAGTAAGCATTAAATAGCCATTATTTTCATGGATTTTGACTTCCTGTCCATGTTCTTTCAACCAATCTGCACAGAAATGCAGCGCTTTATTAGCGCCATCTTTCGTATCACTTTCAATTTTGATCATATCTTTCAACATGGAAATCATATATAGGGCAGCCCTTCAGGTTGGCTGCCTCCACCACCTTTTCTTATAGATTCATTAGTTCATCTTTACCCCCAGAACGAGACTTGAAACAAACTTGCTTTCAACTGAACGCTTGTGTAGAATACATATGGAACTTAACTAAATGTATACACCACAAGGGGAGCTTTTGCTGAGAGTGAACAAATTGTTCTTACCCTTCGAACCTGCAAGTTAATGCTTGCGCAGGGATGTGGATGGAAACCTGCCCATTTTGCGGCGTCAGGATCTGTCCTGGCGTCGCTTTTTTCTGACCAAATGCGGCCCTTCTGGTGTTTTACAGCCATTCTAAGGAGGAAATTATGAGAAATAAACGTTTGTTGATCATGTTGGAAATCGCCGTCTTCGGAGCGCTTGCTTTTGTACTGGACTTTATCGCTTTCAGTATGCCCCAAGGAGGATCGGTCAGTCTAGCGCTGATACCGATTCTGCTTATGGCATTTCGCCGGGGAGTGGGGGCTGGTGTTCTTACGGGGCTTGTAGTGGGGCTGCTGCAAGTAGTGAGCGGGCGCATCTATATTGTTCCGCTTTCCTTCACATTCGCCTTTACTCAAGTCACATTGGACTATGTAGTCGCATTCGCCAGTGTGGGATTGGCGGGTATCATGAGGGGCAGTTATTTTAAAAATATCCGGGCAGGCAATGTTGGAAAGGCGATCGGGGCAATTGTTATCGGTGTGTTTATTGGCTCAGTGCTTCGCTACCTTATCCATGTCATCGTAGGCGTCTGGTTCTTTGGAGAATTCGCTGAAGGAAATGTGCTGATCTATTCCCTGATTTACAATGCGACGTATATGTTGCCGATCTTCCTGCTTTCTGCTTTTGTCTGTTCCACTCTATTTTCCGCAGCACCTAAACTGGTAAAAGCGGAGACATGACCATTTGACGACTATCATGATGATAGTCGTCTTTTTATATGTTATAATTTGCGGTAGAAAAGTTTGAAAGAAGGTTACTAAATGATTGCAACGACGGATAAAGAAATTGAATTATTGAAAAAAGCTGGCCGCATGGTGGCTGAGATTCGCGAAACGATGAAGGCTGCTACAAAGCCGGGCATGACCACGAGGGAAATCGATGAAATTGGAGGACGCATGTTCGAAGAATTCGGCGGGGTTTCCGGTCCAAAAGGCGAATATGATTTTCCAGGGTTCACTTGCATTTCTGTAAATGAAGAAGTGGCACATGGCATTCCAGGCAACCGCGTAATCAAAGACGGCGATCTTGTAAATATTGATGTTTCAGGTTCACTAGAGGGGTATTTTTCAGACACGGGCATCTCATTCGTAGTTGGTGAAAACCACCCGGAAAAGGAAGCTCTTTGCAAAGCGGTGGAATCAGCTTTTGAACGGGCGATGACAAAAGTGAAAGCCGGAGCGAAACTGAACCAGATCGGCAAAGCAGTGGAGCGGGAAGCAAAGCAGCACGGATTGTTCGTCATCAAAAATCTGACCGGACATGGCATCGGCAAATCTCTGCACGAAGCTCCCCAGCATATTTTGAATTATTACGACGCCTGGGAAACAACCATCTTAAAAGAAGGCATGGTGTTGGCGGTTGAACCGTTCGTTTCGCAGAAATCGGAACACATTATTGAGTCCGGGGATGGATGGACGTTCATCACTCCCGACCAATCGTTAGTGGCTCAAATTGAACACACGGTCCTCGTTACCAAAGGTGAACCGATCCTGCTGACCAAATTGGATTGACCCAAAAAATTTGATGATGTATAGTTGATTCACTTTTAAAAACAACATAAAAAAATCCGGACGAGTTATCGTCCGGATTTTTTTATGAGCAGGATTCCAGTAACAACTACTCCCGCTAAGAAAAGGGATGAGGCAGAAACCAGCAATTCATTCATGCCGTTGTTGACAGCAATGCCGATGAACGCCCATACGAAAACGGCAGCATAAGGGATATCGGAATGGTGGAAACGGATATGAAGTGCCAACGCTGTAGCGATCGTCAGCATGATAATGGTCCATAGCTGATCGCTCAAACCCCAACCACTCCAATTGTAATATACAAGAACGTAACTGATATTGGCGATGGTGGCAACGCTGATCCATCCCATATGGACCGAAATTGGCAACCGCTCAAATACTTTGCGTTCACTGTCATCATATTGAAGATAAAGGCCGATCAATGATAGAAGGTAAGCGAGCATCGCGGCAACTGACCATGCAAAAAATTCATAATGCCATAAAAGAAGCCAAGAAATATTAAAGACGGCATTCAGCAAGAAAAACAAAGTGACTTTAAAGGATGGCGATTCGCCTTGTTTTAAGCGAATCCAAAATCCGACTATCCAAATTCCCAGCAAAATATAAATAACGGACCATATTGAAAATACATAACCTGCAGGCGTGAATAGGACGGTTAACCGATTCGAAATTTCTCCGGTGTTTTGCCCGTTGATCGGCAGTGTATTAGCTAGTACATTCATGACAACAACCGCAATAAATGCAATCGTCATTAATAACACTCGCAACATTCAAATCACTCCTTCATATTTAGTATACCGACCACTCTATCCGACAACAAATATTAATTACTAGAAAAAGGATATTCAGAGCAGGTATACGGTGAACTTTCATCATTTATCTACATTTATGAGCAGGATTGGGCGACACTGGTTACTCGCAACATTCAAAAATGATATACTAGTAAGTGTTTTTAGAAAATTATGTTTATCGGGAGGCAACAAGATGACAGTTAAATTTCCGGAAGTATGGGACTTGGATGGATTATTCCAAGGTGGAAGCGATTCAAAAGAATTAAGAACTCATCTGGACAATGCAGATCCAAAGTTGACCGAATTTGAAACCAAGATCAATCAATTTTCAGTTCCCGATTCATCGAATGACGCTGAAGCAATTGCTGCTTTGCTTGAAGAAATAAAAGGATTGATGCAACACTTACGGCAGTCCGGCGCATTTATCAGCTGCTTGATGGCCCAGGATACGCAAGATAAAGGTGCAGCAATTCTTCAAAGTGAATCATCTTCTTTGAATGCCAGGTTCAAGACCAGCCTTCAGAAAGTTCAACAGACTTTGGCTGAAACAGAAGACCAGGTATGGAAAGACTTGATGGCAAGTGATTTGTTACAAGAGTTTTCATTTGTCTTGAACGAATGGCGAGATGAGGCGAAAATGCTGTTGTCGGAAAAAGAAGAAAGCTTGATTACAGCCCTCAGCACCGACGGCTATCACGCATGGAGCCAACTCTATGACATGCTGGTCGGAGATATCCAAATCAAGATGACAATAGACGGACAAGAAAAAACCTATTCAGTCGGCCAGGCGAATAACTTGAGCTCGCACAGTGATGCCGGTGTCCGAAAAGAGTCTTACGATAAGTTGGAGGAAAAGTGGACCGAAAAAGAGGAATTCTTTGCGAAAACCTTGAATTCACTGGCGGGATTCCGCTTGGAAACTTATAAGAAGCGCGGCTGGGAGGATCCATTGCGGGAACCTTTGCACATCAATCGTATGAGCCAGGAAACGTTGGACGCGATGTGGGGCGCAATCAGCGACCATAAACAGCCTTTCGCCGATTACTTGAATAAAAAAGCGGAATTGCTTGGCAAAGATGGACTTGACTGGTTTGACGTGGACGCACCCGTTACCGAAAGTACAAAGAATTATCCGTATCAAGAAGGCGCAGAATTTATTTTAGAGCAGTTTGGTAAGTTTGGTCCCGAACTCGAGAAGTTTTCGAAACATGCTTTTGAACAGGGATGGATTGAAGCGGAAGATCGTCCCAACAAGCGTCCTGGTGGGTTTTGTACCGGATTGCCAATGACGGAAGAATCCCGGATCTTTATGACCTACAGCGGTTCGATGTCGAATGTGGCAACGTTAGCGCATGAGTTGGGGCATGCATTCCATTCATACGCTTTGCGGGATGTCCATTCCTTAAACCGTTCATATGCGATGAATGTAGCAGAGACCGCTTCGACTTTCGCGGAAATGATTGTCGCAGATGCAGCGGTTAAGAAT
>DATHVY010000128.1:0-2055 GCA_035461045.1 Planococcus sp. (in: firmicutes) | reverse complement strand
GGGGCTGTATTACACGACGTATATTTTCGGCAACGCGGCGTATTTCTCGTTGATCGGGTTCCTATTGTTCGTGCCGACCATCATTGGATTCTTTTTCATGGCAAAGCTTGTCATGAGATTCGGCAAACGCAATATCGCCCTGTTTGTTTCAATTCTGGGCATTTTCGGCCCGCTCGTCAAGATGATCGATCCGTATAGTTTGTATGTGTTCTCGATCGGAACGGTGATTCAGGGCTTCGGCTTGCTGCCGATCATCATGTTCCTGTATGCCATGATCAACGACACGGTTGAATACGGCGAATGGAAACACGGTGTCCGGTCAGCTGGCCTCGTCAACAGCGCAGCAAGTTTCGGCATGAAAATGGGCGCAGGCCTCGGAGGAGCGTTGATCGGCTGGTCGCTAGCGTTCGGCGGGTATGCCGGGGCACTCGAAGTCCAGTCGGCCACGGCTGAGAATATGATTCTGGCGCTCAATATCCATATTCCGCTGTTCTTGGCGATCGTGCAGATGATTCTGATGTGGATGTATAAACTGGATAAGCAATACCCGCAGATTCTCGCTGATTTGCATCAGCGGAGGTTGAAGGCGTAAGGATGTGGTGATATTAAATTGAATTGAATTCAAAAGCGGCAAAACAGATCGACTGTTTTGCCGCTTTTTATTGAGCTCTACGCATTAAGTTTCCGCAACCTCATATAGTATGCCCATATCCGGTAAACGAAAGAGCCGAATATTCCGATTGCCAAAACGAACATGAGGGTGCTCGCTGAAACAAGTTCTATCACATTATTTTGCCTTTGAATCATAGTGGTCAAGAAATAGAGATACATGCCAAGCAAAGGAAGAAAAAGTACGCTGCACGTGACGGCAATCCGCTTTGCATGTTTGAGCCGGCTGGATAAGTCGGTATAAAGTTCCGGCGGTTCTTCTGGTTTGGCATAATCCCGGCTCCAGATGTTCCAGTTTTCCAGTCTGGACCTGGAGCTGAAATTATTGGACCATCCGGCTTCCTCGTGGATTGCGTAATAACTGGCAGAAGGCGCGTTTTGGTAATCCGCCCGGTAAGCGAGCAGGCGAGGCTGGCCTTTCGCAAAATGAAACAAGGTACCGAATCCGCTGACACGCTCGAGGTGGAATCCCCGTTGCGCCATCGATTCCAGCCATGTCTCCAGTTTATCAGGCGAATAAATCCAGCCGATTCTTACTTTGGTGATCCATCGGCCCGAGTTTTTCAGTTCTTTTTCTTCCAGTTTGGACGCTGTTTTGGGTTGCTGGATCAGGGAGCCTTCAAGCAAGGCATTGGATTTATTGATTTTGAAGATCGAATAAATTGAGAAGACGGTCAAAGCGATGGCAAGTCCAAAGAATAAGTACGTCAATACCCATAGCGGACTTTCTTCAACGATAACCGATGTGTCCAGCAGCCAGGAAAAAAATGCTGCCACACCATTCACAATGATACTGACCAGATAAATCAATAAGGCCATAAACAGGTAAGAAATCATGCGGTTATGTTTGACGATGCCTTCGCGGAAGGGGGAGGTATGTATGTGATTCATGGGCTGGGTGTTTGAGATGAATTGCCAGTTGCCTGTTGAAAGGGAGGTTTTCCACCCTTCTGTTTTCAAGGTTTCGGGCAGAGAGGATCCGGTGGGTCGCTTATAAGAAATGCGGTAAAGTGCAGGTTCCGGCTCCTGGTCCTCGAAATAAAAGCAACGGGTCCAACGATTCAACCGCGCGAGACGCCAACCCTTGCTTGCCATATTAGATAGCCATTGCTCTGTTTTGGGTACATCGTAGCTCCAAAGTGGTCTATACGTTTTTTTCATTGAAATACTCCTTGAATTTAGTGGCATTTTGATGCAACTCGTTAATTCGCGAGATTTCAACTCGCATCAAGCTTTTTCCTGCGACAGTGATTTCGTAGACGGTTTTGCGCTGTTCATCGGCAAACAGGACGATCACCCCGTCTTTCTGCATTTTGTTCAACGTGCCATAAATGGTTCCGGAGCCAAGGGCCAGCCTGCCTCCGGTCAGTTCTTCGACATGCTTGA
>DATHVY010000127.1:0-3051 GCA_035461045.1 Planococcus sp. (in: firmicutes) | reverse complement strand
GAGATAATTGGAGGCCTAGAAAATGAAGATTATTGTTTTCGGTGCCACAGGCGGTGTTGGCCAATCTGTTGTACGGCAGGCACTAGAGAAGAGTTTTGAAGTCACAGCATTTGTGAGGAATCCGGCAAAATTGAAAGTTGCCCATGACAATCTAAGAGTTATTGAAGGAGATGCGTTCAACCCTGGAGAAGTTGCAGCTGCCATTGCTGGCCATGATGCCGTCGTGTCGTGCTTAGGCTCCAATCAGGGAATGAACAAATCGACCGACTTGCAAGAGATGGTGAAAAATATTGTGGCGGGAATGCAGAAGCATGGCGTCGGGCGGATCGTCTACACGGCATCTGCCGGAATTGATAAGGAATTGCCAGGCATCAGCGGCAAATTAATGATGGGCGTGCTGAAGAATGCGCTAAGGGACCACCGGGCCGCTGTTGATATTATTGAAGCGCATGGACTGAACTACACGATTGTCAGGCCGATGGGATTGACCAATGATTCATTCACAGGCGAATACAGAGAGTCCCGGACGTCTGTACCCGAAAAGTCAAAGACCATTCCGCGTGCAGACGTTGCTCATTTCATCTTAAAAGCGTTAACTGATGCGCAATATGAAAGAACTTCGATTGGGATTGCTACTTAAAACCCTGCAAACTGAATCCAGGTCTCTATCCCAGATATTTTTATAATAAAAGAGTGTCCAAAGCGAATTGGCTTGGATGCTTTTTTGTTCTGGTACATGCCAGGGAGTTGCATCATAGGTAAATGAGATTTTAAAAGTTAATTTTTTCAATTTTAAAATTTATTGGTCATGAAATATGTATAATGAATATAAGACATAGAATAATTTAAACGATCAAACAAAAATTCATTCAATCACAAAGCCTAGATGGATGGAATAATACGTGAGGAGAACTTTCATATGAAAAAGCTAGCAGGAATTTTAGTTTTTGTACTGATTATAGGGGCACTTGGTGTATTTGCGTTTACGCAAATAAAACCGTTTGGAATCACAACTAATACAAGCTCTGAAACATCTTTAATCGAAGAGAGAATAGTGGAGTTGTCAGAGTGGACGACCTTAAAGTATGAGTACAGCAAGGTAATCGTAAGCCGTACAAATAGAAGTATACCAATGACTGATATTAACTTCGCAGAGGCGATTAGGCTCATTGAGTATTCTGGTTATTTAAATGCGGGGTCTGATCTTTCAAACCTTGAAGTATCGTACAATGAAGTATCCGAGCAAGTATCAATGAGAGTCCCAAAGGCTCAAATACTCGATAATGTTGTGGAGACGGAGACAGCGAAAGTACAAGATATTAAAGGCAATATATTTTCAGATTATCCTACTCAGACAATTTTTGACGAAATAAATGCTGATAAGGAAACCCTTGAAGAAGAAAAAATTAGCCAAGGCTTTTTGGATGAAGCAGACAAAAGAACAGAGGAATTGTTAACTGCTTTGCTAAGCTCTATGGGACATAATGATATTACCATCGCGTTTTATTAAGTAAATACTGGCAAAAAATTTGGTTGTTAATATAAGCTGAATCTAAGTAAGCAAGGATAGATTAATAGTAGGGTAACGAGTCCGTATTGGATGATTTCTTATCGTACCGGAAACCATCGCTTCGGTTGTTGGAGAAATTTGGGTTTTCACGGATTCTTAAAGGTCTAGACATTATCTTATAAAATGAGGAGCATGCACACATGGCTTTTACAGAAACCGTTTATATTGATGCACCAGTCGAAACCGTATTTGCGATCACAACCGATTTTGCGCATTCTCCGATGATTATGGCAAATGTCATGAAAACGGAAATGCTGACAGAAGGACCTATGCAAGTGGGTACCCAAGTGAAGGAAGTCCGGAATGTAAGAGGAAAAGAAGTCGAAACCGTCCTGGTGGTAACTGAATTTATGCCAAATGAGACATTTACAGTGAGGAGCGAAAGTGCCGGTATGACGGTGGAATACCAGTATCTTTTCAAAGCCGAAGAGAGTGGGACGACTGTTGATTTTACGGGGTCCCTCCATTCAAAAGGATTGAAAAACGCTCTTATTAAACCCCTGTTTGAAAAGGTATTAAAAAAGGAAGATAAGGACCATCTGATAAGTTTAAAAGAATATATTGAACAGCAAAAGACTGATTGAAGGAGGTCCCAAAATGATCAGCGAGGCGGATTTGAAGCATTTGCGGCGGTGTGTGGAATTGGCGGAAATAGCTGTGGAGTGTGGGGACGAGCCGTTTGGGTCGATCCTTGTTTCAGCTGCAGGAGAAGTGCTTTTTGAAGACCATAACCACGTGGCAGGAGGCGACCATACGCAGCATCCGGAGTTTGCGATTGCGCGTTGGGCGGCAAACAACCTAACACCTGAGGAAAGAAGCAAGTCGACGGTTTACACTTCCGGGGAACATTGTCCGATGTGTGCGGCGGCTCATGGCTGGGTCGGCTTAGGCAGGATTGTGTATGCCAGTTCATCCGAGCAATTGGTCGGGTGGTTAAGTGACATGGGCGCTCCGGCGTCGCGTGTCCGGAATCTGGCCATTGAAGATGTGATCCGGGATGCGGAAGTGGATGGTCCTGTCCCTGAACTCTCAGAGCGGGTCCATCAACTGCATCGCCGGTCGTCCGAAGCGAAGCTGTAAACCCGCTAGCTTCTTGGCTATGTTCTATTCCAATTGTTGTTATACTAGAGGAGCATCAAAAGCTAAGCTTTCGATGCTCTTTTTTTGTACACAACACGGATTTTACTAGCTAGGGAGTTGGAATTAGAAATGAATAAAAAAGATATAGCAGATATTCGCAAACGATTTAAGCTGGATACGGATTTATTGAAAATCGCAGATATTTATAACGTTTACATCAAGGCGGAAAGCAGCGAAATCTACCACGAGGAGAGCCGTTCGTTCTCCTTGTTGGACCGCGAGCAGCAAGAGCTGTTTTTGGATAACTTTAAAAAGGTGTTAGGCGGGAAACTGGATGTGAAGCTGTTTGATGTGAAGTTTCAGCGTCCCGAAGAAGGGCAAGCGGACCACACGCAAACCCT
>DATHVY010000126.1:0-4399 GCA_035461045.1 Planococcus sp. (in: firmicutes) | reverse complement strand
GTCGCGCTGTCTTTGTATTCAACCCATAAAACACCCGGTTCATCTGTGGTATATAAACGTTTCGCTTTGCCTTCGTACAAAAGCTGACCTTTTTCCATGATTGAAGCCTCCGTTTTAATTTAGTCCCAGACGTGTGAAAATCATATCGACCTGCTGCAGATGGTGATTGTAATCAAAGCAGTCGTCCAGCTCTTCTTTAGATAGTTTCGAAGTAATCGTATCGTTGGATTCAACAACCCCGCGGAAATGCTTCTGCTCTTCCCACGCTTCCATGGCAGCCGGCTGCACGACATCATATGCCGCTTCACGGGCCATGCCTTTATCGATCAGTGCCAGCAGCACACGCTGCGAATAAATCAAACCAAGTGTGGAATCCATATTGCGCTTCATGTTTTCCGGGAACACCGTCAAGTTTTTCACAATATTACCGAAACGGTTCAGCATATAGTTCAATGCGATCGTTGCATCCGGCAGGATCACGCGTTCCGCAGAAGAATGCGAAATGTCGCGTTCGTGCCAAAGCGCTACGTTCTCATACGCTGTCAGCATGTAGCCACGGATTAATCGGGCCAATCCGGTCATATTTTCCGAACCGATCGGATTGCGTTTGTGCGGCATAGCCGACGAACCCTTTTGTCCTTTTGCAAAAAACTCTTCCACTTCTCGCGTTTCTGATTTCTGAAGTCCTCGAATTTCAGTGGCAAACTTCTCGATTGAAGAACCAATCAGTGCCAGGACACTCAAATATTGAGCATGGCGATCGCGCTGAAGCGTCTGAGTGGAAATCGGTGAAGCCGCAAGTCCAAGTTGCTTACAAACATACTCTTCAACAAACGGATCAATATTCGCATAAGTTCCAACTGCTCCGGACATCTTGCCTGTTTCAATAGTCGCTGCTGCTGCTTCAAAACGCTCCAGGTTCCGTTTCATTTCCTCGTGCCATAGCGCCAGTTTCAAGCCGAAAGTTGTCGGTTCTGCATGTACGCCGTGTGTCCGGCCCATCATGACCGTCATTTTATGCTCGATTGCTTTGTTTGCCAGGATTTCAATGAAGTTATTCAAGTCTTTCCGGATAATTTCATTGGCTTGTTTGATCAAAAAAGATAACGCCGTATCTACTACATCCGTAGATGTTAACCCGTAATGAACCCATTTGCGCTCTTCCCCGAGAGTTTCAGAAACCGCTCTTGTAAACGCCACCACATCATGGCGGGTCTCTTCTTCAATTTCGAGGATTCGATCCACTGAAAAAGAAGCGTTCTCCCGGATTTTCGCTACATCTTCTTTTGGGATGTCGCCGATCTCTGCCCATGCTTCACAAGCAAGAATTTCTACTTCCAGCCAAGCGTTGTATCGGTTTTCATCTGTCCAGATCGTGCCCATTTCAGGTCTTGTATAACGTGCTATCATAATCCATTTCCTCCAATTATTCCGGCCAAATGCCGGATTCGTCTATTTCTTTTAACGTATCATCTATACTATCCGTTAGAATCGTAATATGGCCCATCTTGCGTTTGTGCTTCGCTTCTTCTTTGCCATATAGATGAATCGACCAATTCGGGTATTGCATGATTTTCGTTGTGAGTGGCGCCACATGCTCCCCCAATATATTTACCATAACCGTCTCCGACCAAAGCTTTGCATCTCTCAGCGGCCAGCCGCAGACAGCGCGGATATGTTGATGAAATTGAGAGATATTGCATGCCTCAATCGAGTAATGCCCAGAATTATGAGGGCGTGGCGCAAGTTCATTGACCACAATATCCCCATCTTCCAGAACGAACATTTCAACCGCTAACGTTCCGACCATATTTAAGTGCTCAGCAATCTTCTTTGCCGCAACTTCCGCCTTGCCGAAAGTGTTGTCATCGATTCTTGCAGGAACAATCGTTTGATGCAAAATATGATCTTTATGGATATTTTCTCCGATCGGCAGTATGACCGTGTCTCCCGAACCATTGCGCTGAACAATAACGGAAATCTCTTTGCTGAAAGAAATAAACGCTTCAGCAACACAGTCCCCATTATCAAACAGTGATTCTGCCAATTGAAGCTCTTCTATAGAAGAAACTTTTTGTTGGCCTTTACCGTCATATCCGCCCTTGGCTGTTTTGACGACAAAAGGAAAGCTCAATTGATCGGCTTTTTCCTGCAACTCTTGAAAAGTTGAAGCAGTTATATAATCAGCAATCGGCACGCCAGCATCAGCAATTGCCAATTTTTCATAGATTCTATTTTGTGTAATCCGAATTAGCTCAGAACCTTGCGGAACATAGGCAATTTCCGTTAATTTGCGTAAGCCTTCCACATCGATATTCTCAAATTCATAAGTGATCACATCGCTGATTTCGGCCAGTTCTTCCAAAGCCTCCAGATCATTATAAGGAGCAATAATCTGTACGTCAGCCACTTGACCGGTTGGAGAATCAATGCCTGGATCGAGAACTGCCACTTTAAAGCCTGCTTCTTTCGCCGCCAAAGCCATCATTCTGCCAAGTTGTCCGCCGCCGATGATTCCAATCGTTTGTCCCGGTAGTATTGTTTTCATCATATTAGGTCTCCTGAACTTTCCAGCACTTCAGCGCTTATGCGATCTCTGCGCAATTGCAGCCTAGTCGCTACCTCAGAGTCGACTGTGCTTAAAATCTGTGCTGCCAGCAAGCCTGCGTTTGTTGCTCCGGCTTTTCCGATTGCTACAGTTGCCACTGGAACACCACCAGGCATTTGTACGATAGAAAGCAAGGAATCCAAACCATTCAACGCTTTGGACTGGACAGGCACTCCGATAACAGGCAAAGTCGTCTTGGCTGCCACCATTCCTGGCAGGTGAGCCGCACCTCCCGCGCCAGCAATAATCACGTGTAAACCTCTAGCACGTGCCTCTTCCGCATACGAAAACATCAGGTCCGGTGTGCGATGGGCAGATATCACTTTCTTTTCGTAAGGGACCTCCAACTCATCAAGCACTTCACACGTATGTTTCATTGTTTCCCAATCACTTGAACTTCCCATTATTACACCGATTCGCGGATTCATCTAAAAACCTCTCCTCTAAATAAGTAAAAGCCCTCAAATAAACTGCTCACTTTACGTGAAAAGCAGTTTACTTAAGGACTTTTGGGTAAACGAAATTATAAATGATGGCACAAAAAAGCACATCCTTCGTTTTAGTTCCATAAGTTGCTTTCCCGCATAGTCCGGACATTACGGTGTCCTGGTAGAGACGCAGAAGCCAATTCTTCTGCATATATGGGGTTTCCTTTCTAATCATAACAACTGAAGAATAATGCGTCAATGATTAAAGTCGAACAATAAGTTGAAGCTTATAATTATCGTTCGGCTTTCGCAGGAAACTTATGTCAATCTTCTATTTTTCTTCCTTTAAACTTAACTATTTGCTTAATTGGTACTGGTTTTCCTTGAATTTCTTCAAATATCGGTTCTTCTTTCCTACCGACAGCTTCGTATCCTTCATGGTTCATTCTCTCGAGACATTCGGAAATAGATTCATCGTGTCCAACCTCAAACCATACAGTTTTTTTGCTCATTTAAACAGATTTCCTCTCCGAACAGTTTTTACCCAGAAACCTCCGTGGATCGTTTTTGGTTCGTAGGTGATAATAAATGCTTTCGAGTCAATTTCTTGAATCGTTTTATATAATTTAAACTCCCATTTTCTAGGTGTTAGAATTTGCATGGATTGACGGAAGCCATCCCTTCCGTTAGCGCTCCAATCTGTTACTCCATACCCTTTTTCCCTCAATAACTTAGGAAGATATTCGCCTTCTTCGCTAGTTATAACATTGACGGTAATATATCCAAGCGCCATTTTCTCTTCAATCATCGAACCAATAACAATCCCGATTCCAAAACCTACTGCATAAGCAATCAAGTTTTGAATTTGGCCCAAATTATCCAAGACTAAGCCAAGTCCTACTATATATATGACAACTTCAATCATACTGACCCCCGCGGCTATATAGCGATATCCTTTAAAGGTCAGAATCATACGGACGGTCAAAAAAGTTACATAGACAACATTTACAGAAAATATAATTAAAACCATTAACCACGGATTTATATCCAATCTATACACCCAACCAATCTCTATAAATTAACTAGTTTTCATATTATGTGAGTTTAAAGCAGAATGCAACAATCAAACAGCTCTCTTCATTTTTTATCTACTACTCGCTTGAAAAATCTATAATTGATTTGCACAATCAATACTTCAAAACAAAAAAAGCCGTTACCGGAATCGGTAACGACCTTTTTGATGTGCCCAGCGACGTCCTACTCTCACAGGGGGAGACCCCCAACTACCATCGGCGCAAAAGAGCTTAACTGCCGTGTTCGGGATGGGAACGGGTGTGGCCTCTTTGCCATCATCACTGGACTA
>DATHVY010000125.1:0-10836 GCA_035461045.1 Planococcus sp. (in: firmicutes) | reverse complement strand
TTCCATGTGTGTTTCCTCCTCGTATGCGTAAGCATACATTGTATTACTATCCTTGCTCAAATCTTGCAGATGAACATCTGACACTTTGTAAAAAGTTATCCGAACAAAAATAATTCTTCCTTAGAATAACACGGACTTTTGAAGATTGCAAGCGAAATGCTAAAAATGCCCAAACACTTTATAAAGATTGCATTCAAGTGCATTGAAAAAATGCTAGTCCGCTTGGCAGGGAAGGTGGTATTCTAGGAATATAAACCAACAGACTAGGAGAATGTAAGATGAAGTTCTTGTATGAAGATACGATCATGAACCAAGTGCTTCATGAACGGCAAACTCTCTATATGAAGAGATTATACGCGGAAGACTTGCCGATGGTTGAGAGGGTTCAACAAACAGTAACCGATTCGCTGCCGGAGAAAGCCACACTTCAGCCATTGACACGTGAAGAATTTCTTTTCATCTTAAATGAACGAGGATTGTTGGTCGGAGCTTTTGCCGAAGACCGGTTAATCGGATTCCGCGCGCTCCTGATTCCAGAAATTGATGAAGAACATCTTGGGTGGGATATCGGGCTCCCTGAAGAAGAATTGCCGAAAGTAATCTACCAGGAAATTTCCGTTGTACTTCCAGAATACAGGGGAAATCGGCTGCAGCAGAAATTGGCTGAGGTCATCATGAAAGAGCTGCCGAAGCTGGAAAAGGATTATCGTTATGTTTGTTGCACAGTCGCACCGATGAATATCCCCAGTTTGAAAGATAAATTCTCTCAGAACATGCACATTGCAGCTTTAAAAGAGAAGTACGGAACCATGAAACGCTATGTTCTGATGAAAGATCTTGAGAATGCGAATCCCCGCTACACAGATTTTCAGCATACGAAACTCGACGACTTGGAAAAACAGCAGGCATTGTTGGCAGAGGGATATGCGGGAGTCGGTTTTGCGCTTGTCAAAGGTTTCCACGAACTCGAATTTGCAAAGCCCATCCTGGATAATTGAGGAAGGGTTTTCTTTTGGGAAATTTCTGAAACTTTATTTATCCCGAGACGTAAAAAGAGTATGATAGAAATGAAATACTTAAATGGGAGGTTTTAGGATGGGGCTGTTTGGCTTGGATATTGAGCAAATCTATTTGTATGGGCTGATTTTCGCCGGTGTTTTGACGATGTTCTATGTGTTTTTCGCCGATGTTACGGATGCCGGAGATGTTATGCCGCTCTTGAATCCTGCAGTCATTTTAGCTTTCGTCACATTGGCCGCTGCCTCCGGCTATTTTTTGGAAATCTTGACCACTTGGCAAAGTGGGTTCATTTTGCTGATTTCGGTCATAGTAGCAGTTCTCTTGGATACACTTCTTTATTTCTTTGTGCTGATTCCCTTGTCTTCAGCGGAAGCGTCCATTGCTTATACCGATGAATCCCTGCCTGGACAAGTGGCAAAAGTTATTATTCCGATACCGGTGGACGGTTATGGCGAGGTTGTAATCGAAACTTACGGAGGAATGATTTCAAAAAGGGCGACCGGTTATGATAATGAAAGCATTGAACAAGAGAAGCAAGTGCTGATTATAGAAGTGAAAGATGGAACGCTGTATGTGCGAGAATATGAACCGCTGGATTTTAATAAAAGAGAAAAATAGGGGGTAATGAAATGGAATTGGCTTGGATTGCACTAGGAATTGTTGTGTTTGTACTCATAGCAATCATTGCGGTGTACGTGACAAAGTATAAAACGGTTGGCCCGGATGAAGCGCTGATTGTGACAGGAAGCTATCTGGGTTCAAAGAATGTCCATACGGATGATGCCGGAAACCGCATCAAAATAATACGGGGCGGCGGAACATTCCTGCTGCCGGTGTTTCAACAGGCGGCACCGCTGAGCCTGCTTTCAAGTAAATTGGAAGTCACCACTCCGGAAGTGTACACCGAACAGGGAGTTCCGGTAATGGCTGATGGAACAGCGATTATTAAAATCGGCGGGTCGATTTCAGAAATTGCGACAGCGGCCGAACAATTTTTAGGGAAATCAAAGGAAGATCGTGAAAATGAAGCAAAAGAAGTATTGGAAGGCCATTTGCGTTCGATTCTCGGTTCGATGACTGTTGAGGAAATCTATAAGAATCGGGATAAATTCTCTCAAGAAGTGCAACGAGTCGCTTCCCATGATTTAGCCAAAATGGGCTTGGTCATCGTTTCATTCACCATCAAAGATGTCCGGGACAAAAACGGCTATTTGGATTCATTAGGTAAGGCGCGTATCGCTCAAGTAAAGCGTGATGCGGATATCGCGACTGCGGAATCTGAAATGGAGACCCGTATTAAACGTGCGGAAGCAGGAAAAGATGCACAGCGGGCAGAAATTGAACGCGCGACCGAAATAGCAGAAGCTGAAAAAGAAAACAAGCTGAAGGTAGCGGAGTATCGCCGTGAGCAAGACAGTGCGAAAGCCCGTGCCGATCAGGCCTATGAACTCGAAACAGCCCGTTCAAAGCAGGAAGTTGTGGAGCAGGAAATGCAGATCCGCATCATCGAACGGCAGAAACAGATTGAGTTGGAAGAAAAAGAGATTCAACGCCGTGAGCGACAATATGATTCAGAAGTGAAGAAAAAAGCCGATGCTGACCGCTACTCAGTTGAGCAAGCCGCTGAAGCTGAAAAATCGAAACAGCTGGCCGATGCGGATGCGCAAAAATACCGGGTGGAAGCGATGGCCAAGGCCGACGCAGAAAAAGTGCGGATGGACGGTCTGGCAAGAGCGGATTCCCAACGTGCGCAAGGGGAATCGGAAGCTGACGTCATTCGTCTGAAAGGTCTGGCTGAAGCAGAAGCGAAGCGGAAAATTGCCGAGGCGTTTGAAATGTACGGGCAGGCGGCAACTTTGGACATGATTGTCAAAATGCTGCCGGAATATGCGAGAGAGATCGCCAGCCCACTGGCAAGTATTGATAAGATCACAGTAGTTGATACTGGGAGCGGACAAGGCGGCGGTGCCAATAAAGTCACTTCGTATGCGACCGATTTAATGTCAACGCTTCAAGAGACCTTGAAAGAATCTTCCGGCATTGATGTGAAAGAATTGCTTGGAAACTTGTCAGGAAAAAATGATGTTTCCGATTCCATACAGCAACTGAAATACGAGTTGGACAAAAAAGAGTCGGAAAAAAGCGGACTGGAAACCAAATGAATCGTAAGGACATAAAAGCCTAGATGGTTTTATGTCCTTTTTTTGATATAAAAATGGAAGTATATCCAAAATAATAGGTTTATAGTATGAAAAGACCTATAAGATTGCAGGAGATGCCCAGATACTGTTTGCCGCCCCTTCCATAGATGATAGAATACTATTATAAACAACTGACAATCAGTATGTTTCGATGAACTAAATTTGTCATTTAAGGGGAATATAATGAATATACAATTTGACCACATCCCAAATCTCATGATCAAAGCTTCATTTGGACCCGAAACCCAAGAAATCAGTTCAATTGTCTATGATTCTTCAGAGGTAGTTCCGGGATCGGCCTTTTTCTGCATAATCGGAGAAAATACCAACGGGCACCTTTATATTGATGAAGCTTTGACAAATGGTGCTGTCGCCATCATCGGATCGGATTCCACCCTTATAAAAAAACATTCGGATGCACATCAAGAGTTCAGTTTCATTGTCGTAGACGATGCACGTGAAGCATTGGCTCATACTTCTATTTATTTTTATGGCAACGTTCAAGACCGATTGATCAAAGTCGGTGTGACCGGAACGAACGGGAAAACCACGACGGCGACCTACGTGTATGAACTCTTCAATCTTCTAGGCATTAAATGCGGCTTTCTTGGAACCACGGGAACCTGGAGTTCGGCAGGCAAATTCCCATTTAAAAAAAGCACGCCAACAACTCCTATTTCTTCAGACATACATCATGTTTTTTCAAAATTGGCGGCAACGGATCACCAGGCAGCAGCAATGGAAGTCTCTTCCATTGCCCTAGACCAAAAAAGGGTTGAAGGCATGGTGTTTGATGTGGCGATCCATACAAATATTTCGGAAGAACATTTGGAGTACCACAAAGTGTTTACTCATTATTTGCAGTCCAAACTGCAGTTGTTCAGCCAATGCAAGAGTGCGGTAGTGAATCTGGATGATTCAGGAATGGCAAAAGAAATTCTGGAAGTTGTAAAATACCCTTGTTTAACATACAGCCAACACGCGAGTACGGGTGCAGACTTGGTTTGGAGCGACTATCAAACCCTGGCTGATGGAATGAGTTTCACATTGAGTTATGCAGGTGAAAGCCATCTAATCACCGTGCCGCTCTATGGTATTTACAATGCTGCAAATCTGACGGCAGCCATCGGAGCTGCGCTTCTTTCAGGCATCTCCATTGAACGTATTTTGGAGCAACTGCCACGGATGCCGCAGGTGGAGGGGCGTTTTCAGCTAATCATGGGCCCCGAAAATCGGCGGATCATATTGGATTACGCCCATACACCGGTAGCGTTGGCGGCAGTGATGGAAGAAGCAAAAAAGCTGCCTCATAACCGGTTGATCGCATTGGTTGCAGGAATCGGGATTCGGGATTTCGCTAAAATGCCTAAAATGGCGAAGGCGGCAGAAGGCAAAGCGGATGTCCTCATCGTAAGTGTGGATCATCCAGGCGACCACGACCCTGCCCTTGTCGTAAATGAGGTGTTAAAGGGGTTCACAAAACCGTACCGACAAAAAGTGGTGACTGCACTTGGGCGAAAACAAGCTGTAATAGCTGCTTTAGAAGAAAGCGGACCGAATGATATTATTCTGCTCTCGAGCGGCAATATCAATGGCTGTCAGATTGTGAAAGGTGAATATATCCCGCATTCGGATGAAGAAGTGATCGAAGGGTTTTTCATGCAGCAAAATCAGCGCTTTTCAGAGTGAAAGGTCGCTTTTTTTCCGCTGCTTGTGTTTAATAGAAGAGAAAGCTACATAAAAGAAATTTGAATTGGAGTGGATGGAATGCAATATCGTACAGAAAAAGACACAATCGGTGAAATTCAAGTTGAAGCGAATAAGATGTGGGGTGCGCAAACCCAACGCAGTGTCCAGAACTTCGCGATTGGTACTGAACGCATGCCACAAGAAGTGGTCATCGCATTTGCCCAATTGAAAAAAGCAACAGCAAAAGCGAACCATAAGCTTGGCAAGTTGTCTGAAGCGAAAATGAAAGCTGTAGAAGTGGCAGCCAACGAAGTGATCGAAGGAAAATGGAACGAGCATTTTCCATTGGTAGTTTGGCAAACGGGCAGCGGTACGCAGTCCAATATGAACATGAACGAAGTTCTGGCACGTCGCGGCAATGAAATTCTGGCGGAACAGAATTCGGAAGAAAAGCTTCATCCGAATGATGACGTGAACATGAGCCAAAGCTCGAATGATACATATCCGACAGCGATGCACGTGGCCGGCGTATTGGCGGTTACTGAGCAATTGATCCCGGCGGTTCAGAAGTTGAAAGCAACGCTTGATGCCAAGACAAAAGAGTTTGACGATATCATTAAAATCGGGCGGACGCATTTGCAGGATGCTACGCCATTGACACTGGGCCAGGAAATCAGCGGCTGGAGACACATGCTGGAGAAAAGTGAGCGCATGATTTCCGAAAGTGTTGAACATATGCGTGAATTGGCAATCGGCGGGACAGCTGTTGGGACGGGTATTAACGCAGATCCGAAATTTGGCGGCTATGTAGCGGAATTTATCAGTGAAGCAGTTGGTGCGCCATTTGTTTCGGCTGAAAACAAGTTCCACGCATTGACGAGCCATGACGAAATGGTCTACACGCACGGAGCTGTTAAAGCTTTGGCAGCGGATGCTATGAAAATTGCCAACGATGTACGCTGGTTGGCAAGCGGCCCGAGAAGCGGGATCGGTGAAATCACGATTCCTGCGAATGAACCCGGCAGTTCGATCATGCCAGGGAAAGTCAACCCGACGCAAAGTGAAGCACTGACTATGGTAGCTGTGCAAGTGATGGGCAACGACGCGGCAATCGGTATTGCTGCAAGCCAAGGAAACTTCGAACTGAATGTTTTCAAACCGGTGATTGCCTATAACTTCCTGCAGTCTGTCCGTTTGATGACGGATAGCTTAGTTAGTTTCAACGATCACTGTGCAGTTGGAATCGAAGCGAACTTGGATGTAATCGGTAATCATGTGAAAAACTCATTGATGCTGGTAACTTCCTTGAATACGCATATCGGCTATGAAAATGCGGCAGCAATCGCCAAGCAAGCTCATAACGAAGGAACTACTTTAAAAGAGTCTGCTGTGAAAAGTGGTCATCTGACAGCTGAACAGTTCGACGAATGGGTTAAACCAGAGAATATGGTCGGCAAATAAAATAAAAAGACAGCTGTGGAACTTTCCGCAGCTGTCTTTTCTTTCCCGAAGACTATGCTCTGAAAACCTTTGGGGTAGTGGAGTGTGTCCAGAGAAAATTACAGTCGTCAAAGGAATTTACCGATTCATTGACGAATAATATACAACAGAGACCAGTATTTACAGAAGAGGTGTGTTATGCAAAAAGCATTTGTAACTTCATGGAGCGGTGGAAAAGACTCCGCGCTCGCTTATTACCGCGCAGTATTGGCAGGCAATGTGCCAGCTGCTTTACTGACCATGTTTGAAGAAAACGGATCCAGATCCCGGTCGCACGGCTTGCCGATTGAAGTGCTGGAGGCTCAAGCTGAGCGGATGGGCTTGCCTTTAGTGGTAGGAAAAGCGGACTGGTCCGGTTATGAAGAGGAATTTATCGCACAACTGAAAGGACTGAAAGCCGAAGGAATCGATATGGGTGTATACGGCGATATTGATTTGCAGGATCACCTGGATTGGGTTGAAAAAGTCAGTGCAGTCGCAGAAATGGAAAGGAATCACCCGCTCTGGCAGGAGCCGAGAAGAGCTTTGCTAGAAGAATTCATTGAGGCCGGATTCAAGTCGGTTATCACGGTCGTTGACACGAAAAGGATTGGGGCAGAATTTCTCGGACGTGAGTTTACTCTTGAGCTGATCGAAGAGCTGGAGGCGTTAGGAATTGATGCTTGCGGCGAAGAAGGGGAATTCCACACCGTCACCATCGACGGCCCGATTTTTGTAGAACCGATTCCCGTAGTATTCGGGGATGTGATTGAAAAGGATGAGTACCGTATGTTGGAGGTTAAACTTCAAACAGAGGAGTGAGGTCGATGATTCAATTTATTGGAATTGAAGAAACTCATATTCGTCAAATGGCGGTATTGCTTGCCAAACGCCATGAGCGGGAAAGAAAAGTATTCCCATACTTTCCTGTGAAATTTGAAGAAATTGACGAAACGGAAGTGGTTATCAGAAAAATGTTGGAGCGGCCCTATATCAGCGGAATCGTCGCGGTGAGAGGCATCGATGTACTTGGGTATTTATTATACGAATTCAGGGAAGATGCGCACCGGGGACGTTATGTGTTCATGGATTATGAATCCGTCGTCATCAGCGAGCATGAACATCCACACCTATTGAGACTTTTGTATGCCGATGCGGGAGCGGAGTGGGTGAAACATGGCTATTTCCAGCATGTTCTGGTGTCGCCGCTCGGTGATCAGGCAGTTGTCAATGAATGGCTGGATCAATCATTCGCCTTTGAACAGAAATATTCCATTCTGTCACTGGAACAGTACAATCCTCAAGACCGGGAGTTGCCGGAAGATCTGGTTTTTCGAAAAGGGGGCAAAGAAGACGCAGCCCTTTTGAAAAAAATGGCTCTCTGGAACAGCATTCATCAGGCAGATGCACCTTCCTGGCATCCGATTACGAGGGAAACCATGAATAGTGTTAAGCGCAGCTATGAGGCGTTGTTGAATGATGAAGAAGCATTTTTGTGGATTGCCGAACAAGGTGAACGAATCGCTGGCTTTCATGTGTACTTCAGGAAAAATGACTCCAATAGCCTCGTCACACCTGAAAATTGCTGGGAACTGAGGGCAGCTTCGACCAATCCGGAGCTGCGCGGAAAAGGCATCGGCAGAGCACTGGCCAATTATTGTTTTACGGAATTAAAAAATGCAGACATTGATTATATCTTTGCCGATTGGCACACGCCGAATCAACTGTCGTCCTATTTCTGGCCAAAGCTAGGCTTCGAGCCGGTAATGGTGCGAATGTCCAGACATATCGATTCCCGCATCACCTGGGCACACGGCAAAGAATAGATGAAAAAGCCGCATTCAACGAGAATGCGGCTTTTTAGCGGTTTATTTTTCTTTTCTGAATACCCATGCCCGCTGAACCACAAATCCGAGGATGAACAGGAAGGTATCCACTAGAATTTTCAGGATCACTTCACCGCGGCCGAGCCATTCAGCGTAAAGTACGTGAACGGAGCCGGCGGATACCATCATGATGAAAGCGGCTACGATAAAGTAGCGGACAAGCGATTTCCGGGACCCCTGTTTAAACACCTTGTTTCGATTGATGTAGTAATTGAACAAGGAAGACAGAACCCTGGCTGCGATGGTCGCGATGATGATAAATAGTTCCGGTGCTTCATCCCGGAGCAGTTGGATGAAGATCCAAAAGAGTCCGATATCCAAACCGAAAGAAGCCCCACCGGATAATGCGTAATAGATGAAAACCTTATAGACATGAAAAGAGTCCCTTAAAGGGTGGAAATGAGATGATTTGTTTTCATCGATATAAACCGTTTCGATCGTGACTTCAGAAATCACGATATCTTTATGCCTAAGGGAAGCCAGCATATTCATTTCGTAATCAAAACGTTCCCCCAATACCGTCAATAAATGGGCCAAGTACTTCACGGGGATGCCGCGCAATCCGGTTTGTGTATCTGTCAGTTTTGTACCATTTGTCAGTCGGAACAACAAACGGGTGAACCGGTTGCCGAACCGGCTGCGAAACGGAACGTGGTCTTCCGTGAAATCTCGGGCGCCAAGGACCAGATTGTCTGGAGTTTTTTCCAGTTGGCGGCAAATTTTAATCATATCTGTTGCTAAATGCTGGCCGTCAGCGTCTGCTGTAATGACAGCTTGATAAGGCAGATTTTCATTTAATATGTAATGGAAAGCCGTTTTTAATGCGCGTCCTTTTCCCTGATTGGCTGCATGGTGCAAAACCTTTACTCCCGGCAAGCATTTCAACGAATGAAAAAAATCAGCATATTCCATTCCACTGCCATCGTCGACGACGATAATATGTGGAAAACCGGCTGAAAGAATTTCTTTTATGGTATTATGACATTTTTGATCCGGTTTATAAGCCGGAATGACGATGGCAAATTTGTTCACGAAAGCCCCCTTTCCATTGCTGGAAATCAGCAACTGATAATAAATCTGATATAGACTTTTACCCTTCTTCGAATTGTTCAACACATGATATCTTGCTTTTCTTAACTAAATCTCATACAGGCAAGTGCTGCTGCCTGAAAACACGTCCAATTCCTAAGAATTGGACGTGTTTAGGTTTATTCCACAACTTTGAAATCAATTTGTGCACTTATTTGATACGTTTCCTGCGACGTATCGTTATGTTCGATATAGAAGTTGGCATATCCGTCGACTTCATAATAACCAGGCGGGAAGTTTCCACTTATGATGCTTTGCATGAATTCCACATAATCCTCATCTTCTTCGGCTGAATAGCCTCCGCTGGCTACATAGTCTTCTCTAAGTGGTTCACCTTTAGTGATTTCCGTTCGCAGCAAAGGTTCATTCATCGGATAATCGATTCGGTAATCGCGTGTCGCCTCATGCATTGGGAAGTAAAAAGGGGAAGCTGCATGATAGATGGCCACGCTATCTTTTTCTCCGGTATACTCCAGCTCAGCATACATGCTGATAGGTTCACCTTGTTCATACTGTTCTTTTTCGGAAACCAGGCGATAAATGAAGTCGCCCTCTGTCGCCTCGGCCTGAGGGTTGGAAACTTGAAAATCGCTGAGGTTTGCGTTTCCTTCATCGCTATTTTCATTGATACCGCAGGCAGCAAGTGACAAAAGAGGGAGTACACTTAACAGTAACCAATTTTTTTGCATGACCGGTCGCCTCCTTTTATAGAGCAGACGAAATAGAAGAAGCCAAGTTACAAAAAAATAGCGCCATAATAGGCGCTATCCATTTAATCAATGACGTCTTCCGGACGCCAGCCTTTCTTCAGTTCACGGATCGATAATCCGAAAGTCATCTGGAAGTGGGGGTAATCCTTGAAATTATGCCAATCGCCGCCCCATTCAAAGCCTAGGTCCTTGCCGATTTCCGCCACTTCGAACCAGTCGGGCGTGCCGCTCCCGGTATCGTCCCGCTCGATGTCCCAAACCACACTGCCATCGGGAAGGCGCAGCGCAAAGTCGATGGCGAGTCCGTAGTTATGGTAAGATTCGCCGCCGCTGGCATACGTGACGACACTGCCGTCAGTACTTCTTCCCTGGGCGTATATGGCCTCCTGCTCTTCCAATGATCGAAACCCGTCTGTGATGAGGATGTCGATGCCGGCATCTGCCGCCCGTTCGATCAATTCACTCTTTTTTTCTTCCACGATAGGATGCAATCCGTCAGGAAGTGGGCGCTGATTCAGCTCTTCCCTAAATTCCCATTCCCGTTGAATCCATATATATGAAAAACCGCCAAGTATCAACAAAAACAGAATCGTAAATGCGGTCTTAACCTGTTTCAATCTTTTCACCTCTGTTATCAATTATACCAAAAACCATTATAAGAGTATCGTGGGACAGATTTTGATACGATAGAACAAAGGGAAAAGGAGATGGTTTAGGATGGTAATCGAATTGATGAAAGCGCACGCTTCAGTAAGGGATTAT
>DATHVY010000124.1:0-2011 GCA_035461045.1 Planococcus sp. (in: firmicutes) | reverse complement strand
TCCGTTTGTTTTCGTTGTCCGCAAAACTGATGGAAAAGCATTTACCATTGGCGGTTTGAACAAAATCCAGCAGCTTGAAATCCACTTCTGTACCCGACATGTCTGTTCCCTCCACTTTCCTGCCTATGCGATTGCGGATCACTGCGCAACTGCAGGGTTTCTGATAATGACCGGCACCTGGTGTTGAAGGTCCAGCAGCGCCTCAAAAAGACGGCCCACAAAGTGTTCAGCCGGTTCCAGTGACTCGAGTTGCAGACAGCACATTCCCTGTCCCTTGGTTACCTGCTGAAAGTAATTAGCTGGAAACAAGAAGGCTTGCTGCCTGAGTGCTGCCATGAATACCGGAACTTCCTCACTCAGCAGGAACACTTCAGCCATATTGACCGCCAGCCCCTCGGACTGAATTTCATAAAAAGATACTTCCAGATCCAATGAACAGTTAAAACCCGACGTGTTGTCCTCCAACTTGACTGCCCGCTTTTTCCTGAAGCTCCAGATTCCCGAAACCCATTTCACTTCCGTGTTCATCATTTCGCTTATGTGCACCGCTGCCAGTGCCAAAGAATCCGTTCCTGCCATATCAATCCATCCTTCCGAACCCGCATACGAAAACTGATAATTGGCTCTTTTCCACTCAGTACTTCGTGTAAAAAATGTCCAATTCGTTTGCTTTCAGCTTATGCTTCCCGCTCAGTGTGTTTTCTCACAGATGAAAATTATTTTTGAACCAGCATCTGGCGTTGCCCAAAATCCTTGGACCGCTTCTCCAGTTAATCGATTTTATACATAACGATGGGGCGGTTTTCACAATTTGTTTCTGTCTTTAAATGTTCAATGTCGTGAATGCAAAGCTTCCCGTCACTTAAGGACAGTGTTCCGCGTTTCTTCAACTCACCCAGCAGCCGATTGGCCACTTCCCTTGTCATACCGCAAAAGTTCGCCAGTTCCTGGTTGGTCAGCATCAGATCTATCAACAGACCCTTTTCTGTCTGAATGCCGTAGCTGTTGGAGAGTCGGATCAATGTCGAGTATAATGCCCCTTTTTTGCCATGCAGCAGCAAATCCCAGAATTTCGTCTGGGTTTTCTGCTGGTCGATGCACATCCACTTCATGAAGGCGCTGGACAGACGTGCATTGGACAGAAGAGCCTCTTCCAGATCATTGATCGCAATATGAAGACAGACCGTGTCTTCGATGGCACGGGCATCCACCATATATTTCGTTGCTTCAGAAAAAATAGTCACTTCTGCAATCAGCTGCCCTGGACCACAAATCTTGAGCGTCAGCTCCCGGCCATTCGGTGTGATTTTTTCAATCCGGATTTTACCGGAGCGAATGAGGAAGACCCCGCCGATCGGATCTCCTTCATGAAACAGGTAACTGTTCTTCTTCACTTCTTTAACTTGGTGACGTATGGCCCCCAATTCTTCCATGCTAGCCACTACAGCTGAATACTCTTTACTACTCAACTCAATCAGTCCTTCCAATCTCAGTCATATAAAAATTGATAAGCGGAATCTTTTTAGCGATTACCGTTTTACCTGACAGGAATTTTCAGGTCCACACATTTTTAGTGATATTTTTTTGTTAATCTATTAAAATAAAGACCTTTTAAAGTTAATGATTTAAATAAAGAACAAATTTTTATCAAATAAATATTATTTTATTAATAAAGAATAATACTTTTTAACTATTTGTTCCACCAAAGCCTATACCTATTTTCTGTATATGTAAAGGAATTTTAATGATTATATATATTCAGATTTTGAATACAAGCTCTCCATGCCTTCACAGCGCCTTGCAAGCCATAAAAAGAAATTTGATGAATTTTTGCCCAAGATAATCCCTGGAGCCTCTAGTGATGGTTCAGTTTATGGGAATCTTAACGTCTTTTTAACACCCACTTAATAAAGCCGGCTCATACTTGCTATAAAGAATCATGTTGAAAGGGGCAGATGCAGTTGTTGAAGAAGGTTGCGATTGCGGCTTTATCGGCGGGCGTTTTGTTTTC
>DATHVY010000123.1:0-7959 GCA_035461045.1 Planococcus sp. (in: firmicutes) | reverse complement strand
AAACCATTTTCAACAAGCCAATCATAAGCAACAATTGAAACGCTCTGGCCTTCAACATCAACCAGGTAGTTCAACTCTCGCATAATGTCACTGTCGAGGTTGTCTGCCAAGCGGGCTGTGATTTCTTCAATTTCAGGATATTCCTCAAATACCTCCTGATTGATCGTCATAGCTATCCGATATGGCGGGAAGAATTGTTCGTCGTCTTCCAGCACGACGAGGTCATAACTTCTGATCGTGGCATCTGTTTCAAAAGCTACAGAAACATCCACTTGCTCATTGTTCAACGACCGTTGCGTCAAACCCAGATCCATTTGGTTTATTTGGCCGGAGCCAAAATTAAAGCCGTATGTCTCTTCTACACCCGGCAAGCCGTCTGAACGATTGGCAAACTCGGCATCGGAAGCCATCGAGAGCTCCCCGGGATTTTCATTGATATAATCTCCGAGATCACTGATCGATTCGATTCCAAGCTCTTCCGCTTGTTCGCTTCTCATGACGAGCGCGTACGTGTTGTTTACTTCCGACATATTCATCCAGTGGATGCCGTTTTTGCTGTCGATTTCTTTGACTCTTTGAAACGCTTCGTCGGGGTCAGCAATGGATTCTTCGCCCATATAGGTGATGAGCGCCGTCCCTGTGTATTCCCACATCATGTCCACTTGGCCGTTTACGAGTGCGGAGCGGACCACGCTGCTGCCGAGGTTGTTCATTTGGTTTACTTTGAATCCTTCTTCCACTAATAAGAAAGTGGTCATCTCTGACAATAAATATTGTTCCGTGAAGTTTTTTCCCCCCACCGTCACTTCTTTTCCTGCAACGCCAAACGAACAGGCCGACAGGATCATCGTGACGATCAGTAACGGGATAAGTTTGAGTGATTTATTCACAAAATCCGATACCTCCTATTCTCTAGCGCTAAGCTTTCTCGATGCGTCTTGATCCTTTTGGCACGACGGCATATTCCACTTTGCGCAGGATATAATCAGCCAAAATTGCCAACAACGTGACAGGGATGGCCCCGGAAATCAGGAAGCCGTTATCAAACAAGTTGATGCCAGTGAATATCCAGACGCCAAGTCCGCCTGCTCCTACCACATAGGCAAGAGCCGCTGTCCCGATATTCAAGACGACAGCTGTCCGGATGCCTGCAAGAATGGCGTAAGCTGAGTTCGGCAGTTCGATGCGGAGGAGGATCTGGTGCGGTTTCATGCCCATCCCTTTTGCCGCATCGATCATATTCTTGTCAATGGAGTCAATGCCTGCCACCGTGTTTCTGAAGATCGGCAAAATCGAATAAATGAACAACGCAAACACCGCGGTTTGAAAGCCAATGCCTAAAATACTGATCATCAGCGCAAGGACTGCCAGACTCGGTATTGTTTGCCCCAAGTTCGCGATATTGGAAACAATCCATTCCGCTCTTTTGAATTTCGGCCTGGTGATGAGGATACCAGCCGGTACCGCGATTAAAATCGCGAGCAGTGAAGAGACCAGCACCAGTACAACATGTTGCCTCAATAAAACCAAAAATGTTTCGCTTTGAGTGAAGATATAGTCAAAATAATTATTCGTGATCGCCCAGATAAAAAATGCGGCGACCAATGCATACAGCGAGTATCTGACAATATCGCCTATCAACTTTTTACGATTCACCGGATCACCCTTCCTGGGAGGCGGATATCTTCCCTTTTATTTCAAAATGCAAGTATTTTTGAACCAGATCGATCGTAATCGTTCCGATGTTTTCACCATTGTCATCTTTAACAATGACTTGGTCAGCTTCCTGATTCAACAGCATCGACAATGTATTGCGCAGATCCTGATGGACATTGATCGTTTTCGTATCTTGGATGGTTTCATCCACCGGACCCAAGCCGATAATTTCCTGCAAGTTTGCAACCGTGTGCAAACTTAAACCTTTAATGGCACGGTCTTTGCCGAAAAACTGAGACACAAATTCATTTTTCGGATGCGCCAGCATTTTCGAAGGCGTATCAAATTGCATGATCTTCCCGTCGCGCAAAAGCACGATTTTATCCGCCATTTTGATCGCTTCATCGATATCATGACTGACAAAGAGAATCGTTTTCTTGACTTCCCGCTGGATTTGCAAAAACTCGTCCTGTATCTTTTCACGGATAATCGGATCCAGCGCACCAAACGGTTCATCCATCAGCATAACCGGAGGATCGGCCGCCAGTGCACGCACGACGCCAATACGCTGCTGCTGACCGCCCGATAATTCATGTGGATAGCGCTTTCCGTAATCATCGGCATCCAAGCCGCTCAGCTTCATCAAGTACTTAAAGCGTTCCCGCTTGTCTTTTTTACTCCAGCCAAGCAAGTCCGGAACCAGCATGACGTTTTCTTCAATCGTCATGTTCGGGAACAACCCGTTGCTTTGGATGACGTAACCGATCTTTCTTCTCAATTCAATAGCGTCCAAATCCTTGGAGTTTTCTCCATTGATAATGATTTCGCCTTCCGAAATGGACTCTAAGCGGTTGACCATTCTCAGCAGCGTCGTTTTCCCGCAGCCGGACGGGCCAAGCAACACGACAATCTTTCCTTCTTCAACCGTGAAATCCACATCGTCGATTGCTGTTATCTCTTCTCCGTACCTTTTTGTTACATTCTTAAATGAAATCATATACTCACCTCTCTGCAGTTAATCCGCTAACACTTTTTTCGTAAAACGTTTTTGAATAAGCAGCAAAATGGAATCCGCGATGATCGCCAATATCGCCACAGCGATGGAACCGCTGATAATCATGTAAATATCGTTTCTGCTGATGCCTTGCGTAATAAGGACACCCAAACCGCCCGCACCAATGTAGGCGGCGATGACAGCTATTCCGATATTCATGACAACGGCCGTACGGACACCCGCCATAATGACTGGCATTGCATTCGGAATCTCGACACGCAACAAACGTTGATGCGTTTTCATGCCCATGCCGATCGCAGCATCACGCATTTCCGGATTGATATTCTTTATGCCCGTATACGTATTACGGATAATCGGCAGCTGAGAATACAACACCAGCGCAACAAAAGCTGGTACAAACCCAATTCCCTGGTTGATAATAGAAAAGATAGGAATCATTACCCCAAAAAGTGCAATGCTTGGAATCGTCAATGTAATGGAAGCAATTTGAAGAACTGTGTCTGCAAGGTATTGGTTCGTGGTTAAGTAAATGCCGAGTGGAATGCCGATCAATAGCGCAACGATAATCGCCAATGAAACAAGCACGGCATGGTCAATTGTCAACTCTAAAATACGAGGAGCGTTTACCTCAAGAAAACGGGCCCAATTCTCCATTTAAACACCTCCCTTCGATGACCAGAAAATAATGGCTGAAAACTAAGCTTGACTTGGCAGCTGTAAGCCCTTTCAATTTTGCAATTTCACTTTTTGAATCAGTAAAAAAGGACATCGCAGCTTTTTCCACTGAACAATTCTTTCTTCATAATTGTTAATTATATCATATCTTCGCCATTCATTTTGATTCCAATGAGTGCAGGAGCGCGATTTCAGCTTCTAAACTGGCATGAACTGGAGGTAATTTATGGGTCCAGAAGAATTTTTTTGCTGTTGATAAATTGTTTAAATCTAGACTCCTGTGTGTTCAAGCATGAATAGAGCATAATTTTCAAGCTTTGCTATACTTGTCTTGACAAGAAAAGGTGGTGTAAGAAATGGAGTATACAGGCGAACGGGTGATTCCAGAACTCATGGATCCCATGAATGGTTTATTGCTTGAGCATATAGCCCGCTACCAGTTTTCCATCGATTACCTGCATGGCAGGGTTCTGGACATCGCGTCCGGTTCCGGTTATGGCACACAACTGGTTGCAAAAGCAAAAAAACAACAGCTCGATGAAGTGATTGGTGTAGACGCCGATGCCGATGCCATTAAATACGCCAAACATCGATACTATCACCCGATGGTGACCTACCTTCAAGATGACGCATTAAATCCTCTGCTCCCTCAAAAGTTGGGCACATTCGATGCCATCATTTCCTTTGAAACCTTGGAACATTTAGAAAACGAAAACCAATTTCTGGATTCACTCTATGCCATGTTGAAACCGGGCGGCGTGCTGATCCTCTCCACACCGTTCGGACTCGGGAGAGACGAACCCTGCGGCGTACCCTTTCATTTGCATCAACTAAGCTGGAAGGAATTCCATCGATTGTTTGATCGTTACTCCATAAAGGATTTCTATTACCAGCGAGGGGTATTGATCGAACCGAAACGCAGCGACATCCATTATCCGATTGGCATTGCCGTTTGCCGGAAATAATCCTATGCTCCTTTTAAAATCTTGATATTGAGAAAAAACACCCATCTTGAGTTAACCCGAAAGTTAACTCAAGATGGGTGATTTCCCAGTCCATTATTTGACGATCAGGACCGGACATTCCACTGATTTCATCAATTTATAACTGACACTGCCCAACACCATTTCCTGCATGGCGTTCAATCCGCGGCTGCCTACAACCAAATATCCACATTCATGGCTGTTCGCGTATTTTGCTATGGCACTCCCCGGTTCTCCGTGCAAAAACTCCACTGAATGAGCCACGTCCGATTTTTGCAGCACTTGCTTGGTTGCCGTCAGCTGGTTCTCAACATCCGGATTTACTTTGCCTGAGTCGTCCATATCCCGGTCAGAATTCAGCACATAAAGAATCACTACTTCACTCCTGTTCAACTTGGCCAATTTAACGGCTTCGGCAGTTGCTCGCAGCGCATGGTCCGATCCATCTGAGGCAAGCAGTAATTTAGTTTCCAATTCCCTCTACCTCCCCTGCTTTGCAAGCGTTTTCTTTTCATCCATTCAAGGATAGACTTTTTACGAGAATTGTTCAAACTTTACTGGATCAAACATCTGGAGGCGATTGAGAATTTCAGATTCCTTAGATTATTGCAGGACTGGACTGAACTGGCCTTTGCTATTGGATTGCAGCCAACTATGCATTGAACCATAAGCATGCTGGGCATCGAGATATCCTAGTTTATGCATCAGCTCCAGTTTTTCAGAATTGCGCTCTGCCCGGCCCCCTTTAAGTTCTTCACTTGGCCTGATTACAAAGATCTCTCCGCTGTTTTCCATTTGTTCAATCCTATCCAATGTATCATTATAAATTTTCCATCGTATTTCCATCGCGTGGGCAAGGCCGATATACTCCTTATAGAAATAGCGGGTCGCCTTGGAAGCATAGGATCTTTTCTTACGATAGCCTTTGGCTTGCGTCAAAATCACAATGTTTTTCTCAACCCCGTCATGCAGCGCTTTCTGAATGGGAATGGGGTCTGAAATTCCGCCGTCCATCAACAGTTTTCCTTGGTGAGCCACTGGTGGTGCCATAAAAGGGATGGAGCTGGATGCCCGGATTACGGCCAAAATGTCAGCCGCACTGTCTTTTTTGTTGAAATAGACCGGTTTCCCCGTATAACAGTCCGTTGTCCCCACAATAAATTGACCGTCTGCGGCATGAAAAGTTTCAAAGTCAAAAGGAACCAATTCGTTCGGTATTTGATCAAAGATTAAATCCATTCCAAAAAGTTCGCGTTTCGTCAGCAAGTTCCTCATGGAAATATACTCGGGGTGCTTAACAAAATCAATTGTCACAGACCTGTTTCTTCCGGGCTGCCGAGAGATGTAAGAAGCCGCGTTGCACGCTCCGGCTGAAACACCAATGACGTATGGCAAGTATAAATCCTTTTCCATAAAGTATTCCAGCACGCCCGCCGTATAGACTCCCCGCATCCCTCCGCCTTCAAGCACCAATCCACTATCAAACATGACTGTCCCTCCATTCACTCTTAATGGCCCGAACTTTCTTTGTTCATTCCGTGAAAATGGTTCGTTATTCTGATTAACTTTGCTCCAATGCTAAACACTGTTTCTTTATCGTTCTTATTTACATATTATACCTCTTTCTCGATAGTTTAATCAGTTTTTTGACCTCGCAGTTTTCAGATTCCCCGTCGCCGGGCACACCAAAAAAAAGAAGAAAGACGAGTTTACGCCTTTCTTCTTTCCGCTTATTCTTCTATGATCATTTCTCCAGTTTCTTTATCATAAAAACGCATCAGATCTCCCAGAATCATGGATTCTGAATACTCGAGTTCCGTGAGTGCCCGGTCGATATACGGCGCGCATAACTCACGATCGACTTCCTCGCCAGTGCCGTTTTCATAGCAGGTATTAGCCGCATACACGAATTCATCGGTTACAAATCGACCGTCACGGAAAATGACGAATTCTTCGTGTTCTTCGGAGAATAGATCTCCACCGAACTGCATGTCCTTGTCAGACTCCAAGCCCAGCATATGAAGAATTGTGGGTCTCATATCTACTTGTCCGCCAACTTCTTCGTTCACTTCCCCTTCGCCGTATCCTGGAATGTGGACGAAGAACGGTACCCTTTGCAGCTGGGCCGATTCATAAGGTGTAATTTCTTTACCTAAATATTGTGCCATCGCAGCATTGTGATTATCGGAGATGCCATAATGGTCACCATACATGACGATGATGGAATCTTCATAAAGCCCGCTTTCTTTTAGCTCCTCAAACAATTCTTTGACTGCTTCATCCAGATACCTGGACGTTTGAAAGAAACGGTTCAGGGTGCCGGAGTTGGAATCGAATTCCTCAATGAGCTTGTCTTCTTCATCCAATGTGAACGGGTGATGGTTGGTCAATGTGATCAAACGGCTGTAGAAAGGCTGTGGCATTTCAGCCATATGGTCCACCGACTGCTCAAAAAACGGGATGTCCTTCATGCCCCAGTTGACCGCTTGCCCTTCACCCACTTCAAAGCTCTTCAGATCCAAAAATCCATCGATTCCCATCGACTCATACATCATGTCCCGGTTCCAGAAGCTTTTCGTGTTGGCATGCTGGACATTGGTCGTATACCCGTTGTTGCCCAGTTTTTCAGCCATCGAATTGAATGTGTTGCCACTGTGGGTGAAGAACACGGCGGCTCCGCCAAGCGGATACAGGCCAGTTTCCAGAAGAAACTCGGAATCCGATGTTTTCCCAAGACCCGTTTGGTGATAGAAGTTCGGGAAATAGATGGTGTCTTCATCTTCCGTCAATTCGTTCAGGAACGGGGTGATGACTTCTCCATTCATTTCCTGGTTGATCGTGAACGATTGCATTGATTCCAGTGTTACAACGATCAAGTTCTTTCCTTCAGCGATTCCGAACATCTCATCGTCCGGGGAAGGCTGGTTTGAACGGACGTAATTGTGCACTTCCGTAAGACCTGAACCATCGGCAAATGTACGCTGTGCCTGGGATTTCGATTGAACGTAAATGTCATAAATATGGTAGTTGTACATACCCAGATTTTTTACCAGCATTTCCCGATCAAAACTGCGGGTCAGCAGCTGCGGGCGTTCCGCTTCCGCCAAACCGAGATTAAAGAAGAGCACTGCAGCTGAAAAGATGAAGTACGCTTTGCGGTGTGCGCCGACCATTTTCTCGCTGGTTCTTTTCATTGGCAGCCATTTGATGGCCGCGAGCAGGATGAAAACATCCATAAAGTAAATAAGGTCAGAAAAATAGATGCTTGCTGCCGCACTGGAACCAAGGTCCCCGAAATTTTCCGTCTGAAACAGCACGGGCAACGTGATAAAATCAGTGAAAAAGCGATAAAAAGCAATATTCACGTAAAGAATGACGGAAGTCAGAATCGTCATGGTCACAAGATAAATATGCTGATTTCTTTCGCTCCTAAAGAACAGTGACAGCCCGTAAAGAAACAGCAACAGGCTTAATGGGCTGATAAACAAAATGAATTCCTGTATCACGTTGTCTATCGTAATTGAAAATGCGGTTTTATATCCGATGTATGTTGTCAGCCAAGTTGCAATAACCGCAATCGCGAGGATGGTATGCTTTGGCCATTGTTTCTTATTCATAATAAAAATTCTC
>DATHVY010000122.1:0-16516 GCA_035461045.1 Planococcus sp. (in: firmicutes) | reverse complement strand
GGGGGAATTTCATCAATCAGGAAGCCCATGGTGGCGAAGTGTCCCGAGCATTCCTCGAGAATTTGTTTATCCCCGATTGGATCATCAATCAAATGTACATAAATGGTGCCTATCATCATCCGACGTTTTTATATGAATCGTTATGGAGTCTGGTAGGAATCATTATTTTGATCCTATTGAGAAACGTGAATCTTGTGAGGGGCGAAATCTTCTTTTCCTATATCATTTGGTATTCATTCGGACGCTTCTTTATAGAAGGAATGCGCACAGACAGCTTATATGTTGTAGGGGATCTTCGAGCTGCCCAATTGATTTCAGTTATCTCGGTCATTGTTGCAGTTGCTTTAGTAATTTACCGGCGGGTGGCAATCAAAAAGCCAGCGCGGTACAAAGATAAATAGAAAGAAGAGATCGAATGTCAACTTTAAAAAATGGTCTAAAAGCAGGCCTGAAAACAAGCTGGGCTTTGGGGAAAATCATATTCCCAATCACATTGATCGTCACTATGCTCCAATTTACGCCGGTTCTGCCATTTATCATCAACCTGGTGGCGCCGCTGATGAGCCTCTTTGGCTTGAGCGGTGAAGCGGCAATTCCACTCGTGCTTGGGAATGCCTTGAACCTTTATGCAGGCATTGCAGGGATCTTATCATTGGAGTTGACGGTGAAAGAAGTCTTTATACTGGCAGTGATGCTTTCTTTCTCGCATAATATATTCATCGAAACCGGTGTGGCGTTGAAGGTCGGCGTGAAGCTGTGGGTCGTTCTGGTTGTCCGTTTTGGACTTGCTGCATTGTCCGGGATTCTCATCAATCTGTTCTGGAAAGGCGGCGGCGAGATTGCCCAATACGGCTTTGCGCCGGAAGTGGCAGCTGCGCCGGAAACATGGGGAGCCATTTTTTTACTGGGACTTGAAAAAGCTTCGTTCGGCGTGATGCAGTTGGCAATGATTGTTATACCGTTGATGCTGATGATCCAGATATTGAAAGACAAAGGATATTTGCACTGGTTTTCAAATATGTTGGGGCCATTGACCCGCCTGTTGGGCGTTGAGAAAAATGCGTCTTTAACGCTGGCTTCAGGATTGATTTTCGGTCTCGCGATGGGTGCGGGAGTGATGATCCAGGCTGTAGAGGAAGATGGTGTCAGCAAAAAAGACGCCACTTTGGTGTTTATCTTTTTGGTTGCCTGTCACGCCATTATAGAAGATACCCTGATATTCATACCGCTCGGTATCCCGATATGGCCTCTGTTGCTGATCAGGGTGATCACGGCACTAGTGCTGACCATCTTTGTCGCTTATATATGGCGCAAAGCCGAACAAAACCGGAAGGAAGTGGTCACGACATGAACACAGATATCAATACGTTATTGTTTGATTTTGACGGGACTTTATTGGATACAAACGAATTGATCATTCAAACGTTTTCGACGGTATTGAACGATCATTTTCCAGGTAAATTCGAGCGCGAGGATATCCTGCATTTCATCGGTCCTTCATTGGACCAGACTTTCAGAAAAATCGCTCCGAACAAGGTTGAAGAATTGACCTTGCAATACCGGGCTTTCAACAATACGATGCACGACGAGTTGGTCATGGAGTACGACGGAGTAACTGAAACGCTCCGGCTCCTGAAAGCCAGGGGCTTAAAGATGGGGATTGTTTCAACGAAAAGAAAAAGAACGATTGAACACGGATTGAATTGGATGGGGGCAAAAGATGTTTTTCCGGTCATTATCAGTTTGGATGAAGTGGTCAACCCCAAACCGGATCCTGAGCCAATCTTTCTCGCTTTGAATCAATTGGGAGCTACAACCGATAGCGCATTGATGATCGGTGATAATTATCACGACATCGAAGGCGGGAAAAATGCCGGAGTGTGGACTGCAGGAGTTTCGTGGACAGCCAAAGGGGAAGATTATTTGGCATCGTTCAAGCCGGATTTCATGCTCCGTCACATTAGCGACTTGTTGGAAATGACGAAAGAAGCGATTCGATGAGAAAGACGGAGCGCCATTTTGTGACAGGACCCAATTCGCTTTGGCATATTTACAAAACAGTGCCTTTCTGGAAAGTCGCCAAAAATTTCATGGTGATTCAGACTGCACGCTATTCTCCATTTCTGCCCTGGAAAAACTGGTTGTATAAGCATTTTCTCGGCATGAAAATTGGGGAACATGCATCCTTTGCGCTGATGGTCATGCCGGATGTCATGTTTCCCGAAAGAATCAGTGTGGGCAGAAATTCGGTGATTGGCTATAATACCACCATTCTGGCCCACGAATACTTGATAGAAGAATACCGTTTAGGTGATGTGATCATCGGGAGCGAAGTGATGATCGGCGCGAATACCACCATCTTACCGGGTGTCACTATCGGGGACGGAGCAGTGGTATCGGCGGCAACGTTGGTTCACAAAGATGTACCGGCCGGCGCTTTTGTCGGCGGCAATCCGATGCAGCTTATTTATACTGCAGAGCAAGTGGCAGAACGAGGAAAAGGATCCTGAAAGCAATAGATGCTTTCAGGATCTTTTTAGAATAAAGAGGAAGTTCGCGTTATTTTCAAATTCCTTGACGATGAAGCGGGAGATGCGATAAAATAATAATTACTTCACCACGTTAGCAAACTAAAGTGTATTATCCATAAAAAGGAAGTGACGGAATGACCATTCAAATGTTTGAGAAGCCACTTGGAATGAGAGACGATTTTCCGCTGATTGCCAAGAGAAAGGCGCAATTGAGAGCAGTCGGCACGACGATCATGCAGCAGCGGGGCTATGATTTGCTTCAAACTCCTGCCTTGGAGTATTACGATACCATCGGGAAAATATCGGCAATTCCGGACAACTCCCTATTCAAATTGTTGGACAGCCAAGGAAAAACATTGGTGCTTCGTCCAGACATGACTTCACCCATTGCACGGGTAGCCGCTTCAAAGCTCTTAAAGGAAAAGATGCCGGCAAGGCTCGGATACTATTCCAGCATTTTCAGAGCCCAAAACAGAGAAGGAGGGCGCCCGGCAGAATTTGAACAAATGGGCGTTGAACTGATCGGGGATGACTCGCTTTACGCAGATGCTGAAGTTATCATATTGGCTTCAGCAATTTTACAGGAATTACAAGTGGATAGGGTCCGTATCGTCATTGGACATACCCAACTGCTTCAATTAATCCTACAGGGATTCGGCCTCGACAATGGACAAATTGATAAAGTGCGCTCCGCTTTGGTTTCCAAAAACAGCGTGGAATTCGAGCAGTTGGCCGAAGTGTTGCCGATCGCGGAACAGCGTGTAGAATCATTTAAAAAATTGAGCTCTTCTTCAGATCTGGAAGAATGGCGGCAGTGGATAGATCAGGATAATAAGAAGCAGGTGGAGTTGTTTGAGGAGATGCTGAAATTCGAAAGCATTTTGAAGCGCAATAATTTGGCAGACTCGGTTTCATACGATCTTTCATTTATCAGCCACATGACTTATTATACGGGAATGGTATTTGAGATTTACGGATCGGGAAGCGGCTTTGCTTTAGGGAACGGTGGACGCTACGACGGTTTGATGAAACAATTCGGTCTTCATGTCGGGGCTACTGGATTCGGGCTTCGTGTTGATCGATTGCTCGAAGTGATGGCCCTGGAAACTAAAGAACAACCGCACACGCTGATTCTATTTACGGAGCAGTCGGAAGAACAAGCACACGAACAGGCCCAAAAACTGCGTTCTAAAGGAGTCAGAGTAACCTTGCAATATGAGCCGGCTGTTCATGCAATTGAAGAATTTAAAGCGTTATTCAGTGAAGTGATCCGATTGGAAGGTGTAAGAAATGGATGAATTGACAATCGCTATGCCGAAGGGAAGAATTTTTGAAGAAGCTTATGAGCTATTAGTTCAAGCGGGATACGATCTGCCGAAAGAATTGGACGATTCCCGTAAACTGATCGTGGAGGCACCGAACGAAAAGTTGCGCTTTATCCTGGCAAAACCGACGGATGTTCCGGTGTACGTAGAGCATGGCGTTGCAGATGTAGGCATTGCGGGCAAGGATGTTTTACTGGAACATGATCGTTCGGTCCATGAGTTGCTGGATCTGGGCATCAGCCGCTGTTATATTGCTACGGCTGGATTGCCAAATACAGAAATGAACGAAACCACTCCGCGCATCGCGACTAAATATCCGAACATCGCCTCCCGCTTTTACCGGAGCAAAGGAGAACAAGTCGAAATCATCGAGTTGAATGGTTCGATCGAACTTGCACCGATGATTGGGCTGGCCGACAGAATCGTTGATATTGTTTCAACGGGCAAGACCTTAAAAGATAATGGACTGGTAGAATATGAAGAGATCATCGATATTACGTCCCGCTTGATTGCGAATCCAGTAAGCTACCGCTTGAAACAGAAGCGCATCAGAAAGCTGGTCGAAGATTTGAGGAAGCAGGCGAAACTATGAGAATTACCCCTTTAACTTCCGCTGTGTCAATCAGACGGACCATCGCAGAAGGAACAGAACAGCAGTCCTCAGCGGTCCGGGATATTATCCGGACAGTTAAACAAGAAGGCGATGCAGCCCTCCGAAGATATACGGAGAAATGGGATGGGGCGTCCTTGAAGGATTTTCGGGTGAGCCCAGAAGAGATGCAAGTAGCCGTGGCGGGTTTTGACCCACAACTATTACAGGATCTGACGGAAGCGGCTGAAAACATCCGGTTTTATCACCTTAGCCAAAAACAGGAGGGCTATAAACTTGAAAAAGAGGATGGCTCTTATGTTGCTCAGCGCGTATCACCAATAGGGTCTGCCGGACTATATGTACCTGGGGGAACTGCCGCTTACCCTTCTTCCGTTTTGATGAACGTCATCCCCGCACAAGTTGCGGGAGTGGAGAGAATTGTCTTAGTGTCTCCACCCGGAAAAGATGGCCGGTTATCCGATGGCGTCCTGGCAGCCGCCCATATTTTGGGGGTTGAGGAAATTTACAAAGTGGGCGGGGCTCAGGCCATTGCCGCATTGGCATATGGCACTGAATCCATTGCGGCTGTAGATAAAATTACAGGACCCGGAAACGTTTTTGTCGCTTTGGCAAAACGGGAAGTCAACGGAGACGTGGCAATTGACATGATTGCCGGCCCGAGCGAAATCGCCGTTATTGCCGATGACACAGCTTTTGCAGACGAAATTGCCGCAGACCTGCTGTCGCAGGCCGAGCATGATCCAATGGCCAGTGCAGTTCTTTTGACCACCAGCCAAAAGCTGGCTGAAGCTGTGAGCCAAGAAGTTGAACGCCAGCTGGAGACGCTGCCGAGAAAAGAAATTGCCGGTTCTGCAATTGCAGACCACAGCATGATTTACGTTGGAGAAACGCTCGATGAATTGATTGCGGCTGCCAACGACTTGGCGGTGGAGCATTTGGAAATCATGACCGAAAATGCTGAAGAAGTTGCAGACCGGATCAACAATGCCGGTGCCATTTTTATTGGCCGCTTTACATCTGAACCCATCGGCGATTATTTTGCAGGAACCAACCACGTTCTGCCGACAAACAGCACCGCCCGGTTCTCGAGCGCGCTGTCCGTCTATGATTTTATAAAAAGAACGAGCGTCATTCATTACAGCGAACAGTCCTGGCTCCAGCATCAGGCGAAAATCGCGCGCCTTGCCCGCTTGGAAGGTTTGGAAGGCCACGCGCGTGCAGTAGAATCCCGTTCATGGAAAAAGGAGAATCTTTGATGAGAAAAGCTGAATTGAAACGTGATACGAATGAAACAAAGATCCAAGTGGCATTTTCAATCGACGGTGAAGGAAAAGCGGTGATTGATACGGGTGTACCTTTTATGGATCATATGCTCGACTTGTTCCTGAAGCACGGCTTGTTCGACGGCGAGATCAAAGCGAATGGCGATACCCATATTGATGACCACCATACGACCGAGGACCTCGGCATTGTATTGGGTCAGGCAGTCAAAGAAGCGCTTGGCGACAAAAAGGGGATTAAACGTTACGGCAACGCATTTGTACCGATGGACGACGCTTTGGCTCAAGTTGTGATTGATTGTTCAAACCGGCCACACCTGGAATTTCGAGGAGAAATACCGACTGCAAAAGTTGGCGCTTTTGATACGGAATTGGTGTATGAGTTTCTTTGGAAATTTGCACTTGAATCAAGAATGAACGTGCACGTCATCGTGCATTACGGCAAAAATACCCACCACATTATCGAAGCAATCTTTAAAGCATTGGCCCGCGCATTGGATGAAGCCACTTCCATCGACCCACGAGTAAAAGGAGTACCATCGACGAAGGGGCTGCTGACATGATTATCGGCATCATCGATTACGGTATGGGAAATCTGTTCTCAGTCGAACAGGCGTTGAAGAAAATGGAATGTACAGTCGTCCTATCCGATGATCCAGCATTGTTGGAAGAAGCGGAAGCGATTCTTCTTCCCGGAGTCGGAGCTTTTCCAGACGCCATGGAGTTATTGGACCGCAAAGGGCTTTCAGGCTTTATCAAGTCTTTGCCAGAAAAGAACATTCCATTGCTAGGCATTTGTCTGGGAATGCAATTATTATATGAAGACAGCTCAGAGGGAAAACCTACAAAAGGTTTGGGTTTATTGAAGGGGCACGTGCGCCGGTTCGAAAAAGGTACATACCGCATTCCGCACATGGGTTGGAACCAGTTGCATTTTTCCAAACTGCCTTACTGGCTTGAAGATTTGCAAAGCGACACGCATGTTTATTTTGTGCATTCGTTTCTGGCAACGGAAACTGCAGCTGACGAAGTGCTGGCAACTGCACAATATGCCGGACTGGAAGTTCCGGGAGTAGTCGGTAACGGTTTAATAACCGGCATGCAGTTTCATCCCGAAAAATCGGGAAGCTTCGGCCATTACCTGTTGGAACAATGGATTAAAAATGTCAGGGGGAAACAGCGTGACTAACTTTCAATTATATCCGGCCATCGATATGCGCAACGGAAAATGTGTGCGCCTGTTCCAAGGCGATTATGCGCAGGAAACGATTTATGGCGATTCACCTTTTGATATGGCAAAACAATTTGCTGATGCAGGTGCGGAATGGATTCATATGGTGGACTTGGACGGAGCGAAAGCTGGGTCCCGAGTAAACGACCAGTATGTGATCGAAGCGGCGAAACTCCCTGTCAAGATTCAAGTGGGGGGCGGTATTCGCACGAGAGAAGATATCGAATATTATTTGAGCAACGGTATCTCGCGTGTGATCATCGGCAGCATGGCAATCCGTAATCCGGAACTGGCCGTCGATTTCCTTGAAGAGTTCGGTGCGGAACATATCGTCATCGGCATTGACGCGAAAAACGGCATGGCGGCCACAGAAGGCTGGATCAGTACTTCTGGAAAATCAGCAAGGGATGTCGCGGAATATTTCGTTTCCAAAGGAGCCAAACATTTCATCTATACCGATATTGCCACTGACGGCACATTGGCAGGACCTAATATTGAAGCCAATCGTCAGCTGGTCGCAGGGAATGCAGCGGAAGTCATCGTATCTGGAGGCATCGGCACGCTTGATGACGTTAAAAAGGTCAAGCAGGCTGCCGGTGAAAGCAATATAGCGGGCGTTATTATCGGGAAAGCGCTTTATGAGAACCGATTCACGTTAAAGGAGGCGCTCGAATGCTGACGAAACGGATTATTCCATGTCTTGATGTGAAAGAAGGACGAGTTGTCAAAGGCGTGAGTTTCGTTGAGTTGCGTGATGCTGGGGATCCAGTCGAGCTTGCTCGTTTCTACGACGAGCAGGGAGCAGACGAATTGGTGTTTTTGGATATTTCAGCATCCCACGAAGGCAAGGAAACAATGGTTGAAGTCGTGAAAATAGTGGCTACGGAATTGTCCATTCCATTTACAGTGGGAGGCGGAATCCGTACACTTGAAGATATGAAGCGGATGCTGCGCGCAGGAGCCGACAAAGTATCGTTGAATACCGCTGCACTCGACCGGCCGGAACTCATAAAAGAAGGTGCGGATTATTTCGGTTCTCAATGCATCGTTGTCGCAATAGATGCCAAGAGAAACGGCGATCACTGGGACGTTTATACGCATGGCGGCCGAAACAAAACGGACTGGAATGCCGTAGAGTGGGCGAAGAAATGCGCTGAACTTGGAGCCGGCGAACTGCTGTTGACAAGCATGGATAAAGATGGACAAAAAGACGGCTTTGACCTTGAACTGACAAAAGCAGTTCGTGAAGCTGTCGAAGTGCCGGTCATCGCGAGTGGTGGAGCAGGAAATCGGGAGCATTTCGAAGATGTATTCAAATCAGTGGACGCCGATGCAGCTTTAGCGGCATCCATTTTCCATTATAAAGAAACGAGTGTGGCAGAAGTGAAAGCGTATTTGCGCAGCGAGGGAGTGATTGTCCGATGAATGAAGTGAAATTCGATGAGAACGGGCTAATTCCCGTCATCATCCAAAACGCAGCAACAAAAGAAGTTTTGACCCTGGCTTATGCTAATGCAGAAGCAGTGGAAAAAACAAAAGCAACAAAAGAGACGTGGCTGTATTCCAGAAGCAGAAATGAATTGTGGAACAAAGGCGCAACAAGCGGCAATACCCAGGAAGTCACAGCAATCCGCATTGACTGCGACGGCGATTCCCTTATCTACGAAGTAATTCCGAATGGACCAGCTTGTCATACCGGAGAAGAAACGTGCTTTTACCGGACACTTGACGGCACGCCGAACCGCTCCAAAACCGATTTGCTGAAAAATTTGGCCGATTTGATCAAAACAAGGGAAGAGGAAATGCCGGAATCTGCCTACACAACTTATTTGTTTGAACAAGGCGTGGATAAGATCTGCAAAAAAGTCGGGGAAGAAGCAGCCGAAGTGATCATTGCTGCGAAAAACCGTGATAAACAGGAATTGTCAATGGAAACCGCGGATTTACTCTATCATGTTCTGGTTCTGCTACAAGAACAAAAAGTAGACTTTGATCAAGTGTTGAGCGTTTTGGAAGAGCGTCACCAGACAAAAACAGCAGGTAACTGAGCGGGAAATATGCTATAATTACAGAATATTTGAGTATGGGGCGATGAGAATCGTTCCTTTTACTTTTCGGAGGCATATTTTGGAGAAAAAAAATAAAAAACAACAAGGAAACGTCCTGTCATTCATACCGACCGGCGAATATTATTATAAAAAAGCGCTGAAAGAGCTGCAGCGGGACCAGTATCCGAAAGCCCACAAATACTTGCAGCGCGCGACGCAATTAAGCCCTGAGGATGCGCTGATTTCCATGCAGTACGGTATTGTATTGATGGAAATGCAGGAATTTGAACGGGCGATGGAAGCGTTAAGAAAAGCCCATGAGTTGGATTCGAGCCGGACGGACGTGCTGTTCTTCCTGTCTGAAGTCCACGCCCATCTGGGTTTATTTTGGGATGCCCGAAAATACGCAAAACGCTATATTGAAGCTGAGGTAAACGGTGAGTTCAGTGCCGAAGCATTGGAAATCATCGATTTTGCTGAACAGGAAGACTGGCAGCTTCTGGATGACGAAGGCGAAGCGCAGGACAGTGAATACTATTATCAACAGGAAAAGGCACGCCGGATGATGGAACACGGGGACTTTCCGGAAGCAATCAAACTGCTGGAAAAATTGGTGGAGGAAAAACCTGATTTTTGGGGTGCCTACAACAACTTGGCACTGGCTTATTTTTATATCGGGGAAACCGAAATGGCCAAAGCGTTGCTGCACGATGTTTTAAAGAAGAACAAAGGAAATTTGCATGCTCTCTGCAATCTGGCGGTTTTTCACTACTACGAAAAAAATGATGAATTGGAAGACATTTTAGATCTGCTGAAAAAAATTCAACCGTATGTATTTGAACACCGTTATAAACTTGGCGCAACATTTGCGCTCGTCGGAAAATATAAAGAAGCCTACCGGTGGCTGAAAAGCCTTCAAAAGAGGGGCTTTGATGGAGATCCGGCTTTTTATTTCTGGTTGTCCCACGCCGCCTATCATTCCGGCCATGAAGAGGCAGCAAAGAGCGCTTGGAAGCAGTTGATCAAAATAGATCCAGGCAAAGACGGTTACGAGCCATGGGCTGAACAGGCTTCGATGCCCCATGCGGATGCACTGGAACACGACCGCGACTATTTAGTGGGAAAACTTGATCACCCTCAGCGCAGTGAACGTCTTTTCGGTCTTTTTATGCTGGGAAAATCAGCACATAAACAAGAAATCATCTCTCATCCAAAATGGTTGAATTCGGATCAGCTTTCGGTCATTGAAACTTATATGCTGGGATATGCGCTTGGACATCAGTTTAAAACAACTATTCCAGAAGAGCGTGCATTTTTAAAAGCCATGGAAGCGACAGAGATCCTTTACCAAAACGAGGGAATGGTGACTCAACTTGGCTCTTATTCTTTCCAAATGTGGTTTATGCTCCTGGATGGAGCATTCGAACGGAATTATCAATTCAAAAATCCGAAGGCGCTTGCAGCAGCGGCCGATTATATGTTTAGAAGTTCGAGGAATCCTTCCCTGACCAAAAAGTCGGTGGCTGACCAATACAATGTTTCGACCGCTACTTTAACAAAATACGTGAATGAATTGATCCCTTTTTTGCCGATTTTTGAATCCTAGGCAAATAAGTTGATGCATTCCCGGTAATCTTATACGCTTTAGCTATCGATAATTAGGAGGACCTAACATGACTCAAAACGAAAATACTTATGATGTAATCATTATCGGGGCCGGACCTGCAGGCATGACTGCCGCAGTTTATACTTCACGGGCCAACCTATCCACATTGATGCTTGAACGGGGAATCCCGGGTGGCCAAATGGCAAACACCGAAGAAATTGAAAACTATCCTGGCTTTGACCATATTTTGGGGCCTGATCTATCAACTAAAATGTTTGAACACGCCAAAAAGTTCGGAGCGGAATATGCTTACGGCGATGTGACCGAAATTGTTGACGGAGAAGAATTCAAGACGATTAAAGCCGGTTCCAAAGAATACAGAGCAAGAGCCATCATCATTACTACTGGCGCAGAATATAAAAAGATGGGAATACCGGGCGAAACGGAACTCGGAGGCCGCGGCGTAAGTTATTGTGCGGTCTGTGATGGCGCGTTCTTTAAGAAAAAAGAATTGGTAGTCGTTGGCGGAGGAGACTCCGCTGTAGAAGAAGGGGTGTACTTGACCCGATTCGCTGATAAAGTAACGATTGTCCACCGTCGTGATGAATTGCGTGCTCAGAAAATTCTTCAGGATCGCGCATTTGCCAACGACAAAATCAACTTCATCTGGAACCACACTGTAAGTGAAATCAATGATGATGGCGGCAAAGTCGGAAGTGTGACACTCGTGTCCACAAAAGACGGTAAAGAGCAAAATTTCCCGGCTGATGGCGTCTTCATCTATATTGGGATGCTGCCGTTAACAAAACCGTTTACGGATCTTGGGATTCTAAACGACGGAGGATACGTAGTGACCAATGAGAAAATGGAAACTTCTGTTCCGGGAATTTACGCAGCAGGGGACGTTCGCGAAAAAACATTGCGCCAAGTAGTAACAGCTACAGGTGATGGAAGCATCGCCGCACAAGCTGCACAGCATTATATTGAAGAACTGCTGGAAAAACTTAGCATTGAAGCATAACCTACACATACTCTTAATGTGGTTGTAACAGCTTTGTCACTTATAGGTGGTAGAGTAGGAAGAGTAAATTGACCCCCTTTTTATAATGAACTTTTGACAGGCCGCTTCCGATATACCATCGGAGGTGGCCTATTTTTTTGTTTCTTTGCATGACACGCCGGGATAGGTGTATAATTGAAGCAGTTTAGAAAAGATACGGAGTGTCGAATGTGCAGAGAATTGCGAATTTACTAGTTGTCCAAAACAATCAAGTCCTATTATTAAAAAAGCCGCGCCGTAATTGGTATGTGGCCCCCGGCGGTAAAATGGAAGCCGGAGAATCCATCCTTGAGGCAGCAGTCCGGGAATTTACTGAAGAAACCAACGCTGAACCACTGGGTACACATTTAAAAGGCGTCTATACGATGATGATCGAGGAAAATGGAAACAGCATCGATGAATGGATGCTGTTTACATTTATTGCCTATGGATTAAAAGGGACGCTTTTCAAGGAAACAAACGAAGGGATCCTTGAATGGCATCCAGTGGAAAGTTTGGCTTTTCTGCCGATGGCAGAGGGAGACCGGACTAATTTAATGTTTGCGGTCAATCAGAAAGGGATGCAATACGGGACTTTTCATTACACTCCCGAATTTCAACTGATAAAAGAAACGATTCAGACATCAACCGAAGAGGTAGGTTCTACAAATGGATAAGAACGACAATATGAACGAAGAAACAGAATTGATCATCATTACAGGAATGTCCGGTGCAGGTAAAACGGTAGCGATTCAAAGTTTTGAAGATCTTGGTTTCTTTACAATTGATAACCTGCCCCCTGCATTATTGCTCACTTTCATCCAACTGATGAAAGATTCCGGGAAGTCGATGAAACGGGTGGCAGCAGTTATGGATCTTCGTGGTGGCGATTTTTTCGACAACCTGATCGATGCAATCGATAATCTATCCAAAGAGCAGAATGTATCGATTACCATCTTGTTTTTGGATGCAGAGAATCAGACGCTTGTCAGCCGGTATAAAGAATCAAGGCGTTCACATCCCCTGTCTCCTGGTGGATTAGTGCTCGGTGGCATTAAGAAAGAACGGGATATGCTGATTGACTTGCAAGGCCGTGCAAAATATATCTACAACACTTCCACAATGACTCCAAGAGAACTAAAAGCAAAAATCACTGCTGACTTTTCTACCAAAACAAGCAATAAATTCACGGTGAATATTCTTTCTTTCGGGTTCAAGCATGGCATGCCGATTGATGCTGATCTCGTCTTTGATGTTCGTTTTTTAGCGAACCCATATTATATTGAAGAATTGAAACCTTTATCGGGATTGGATAAAGAAGTATCTGATTATGTACTTCGCTGGCATGAAACTCAAGTGTTGATTGAAAAATTGACAGACCTTTTCCATTTCCTCATCCCGCAATACAAAAATGAAGGTAAAGCCCAATTGGTCATCGCATTTGGCTGTACGGGCGGCCAGCATCGGTCGGTCACTTTGGCTGAATATTATGGAAAGCTTTTAACGGATCATCATCAAACGATTATTACCCATCGGGACGTCAAACCCAGAAAGGACTGAGTGAATGGATGCTGGCTCACAACGAAAACGAATCGTGATTTTAGGCGGAGGAACAGGTCTGTCAACATTGTTGAGAGGACTGAAACTTTTTCCGCTCGATCTGACTGCAGTGGTGACTGTTGCTGATGACGGAGGTAGTTCGGGGCGGTTGCGCAATGATTTGGAAATTCCGCCTCCTGGAGACATCCGGAATGTCATTGCAGCATTATCGGACACTGAACCTTTAGTGGCTGAAATGTTTCAATATCGTTTTAAAAACTCTGTCGACCTTCAAGGGCATTCCCTTGGCAATCTGATGCTTGCAGCGCTGACGGACATCACCGGAGACTTTTCTCATGCAGTCCGTGAAATGAGCCGGGTATTAAGTGTGAACGGCACGGTACTTCCAGCAGCGAACCAAATCGTTACGCTGAAAGCCGAATTCGAAGACGGGACGATTGTCAGCGGCGAATCGAAGATTCCAGCTTATCTTCAGCCGATTAAAAGGGTGTTTTTGGAACCGCGCGATGTGAAAACGCTTCCGGACACGATCACGGCAATCCGAAGAGCGGATTTTATCATAATTGGTCCCGGGTCATTATATACAAGCATTATGCCGAATCTGCTGGTAAAAGACATAAAAAAAGAAGTAATTGAGTCTAAGGCAAAGAAATTATACATTTGCAACCTGATGACGCAGGCAGGTGAAACCTACAAATACACCGCTTCCGACCATGTTAAGGCGTTGTATGATCACGTCGGCTGCGAATTTTTGGATGCGATTCTTTTGGACAAAGTCCAGGTTCCATCGGTAGTGGCCGAGCGGTACAAAAAAGAAAAGGCCTCACCGGTTGAATGCGATGAGGCCCACCTTCGCAGCATAGGACTAGAAATCCATAGGCAGGACATTACAAATATTTTTGATGAAACAGTGCGCCATGATCCAATGAAAGTTGCAAAATGGCTGTTCGAATACACTGGAGGAGTCAAGAACAAAGATTCCAAACCGATGTATTTCTAACGGTTTTGAAAGGGGGAAGCATCGTGTCGTTTGCTTCTGAAACAAAAAAAGAGTTAACACAGATAGAGTCTGATGATTGCTGCGGCAGATCTGAGCTGTCGGCATTGATACGGATGAATGGAACCCTCTCGTTTTCCAACCGTCAGCTGAGTTTGGATATTCAAACAGAGAATGCGGCGATTGCGAGACGCATCTATACTTTTTTGAAGCGTTTTTATCCAGCTTATCCGGTGGAATTACTGGTACGCAAAAAAATGCGGCTGAAGAAAAACAATGTCTATATTTGTCGGGTTCGGGATGGCTCCAAGCAAATTTTGGAAGATCTGTTCATCATCTCCGAAGATTTTCAATTTCAGCAGGATATAGACAAATCATTGATTTCAAAAACTTGCTGTAAAAGAGCATATTTAAGAGGGGCATTCTTGGCCGGAGGTTCAGTGAACAATCCGGAAACTTCTTCCTATCACCTGGAGATCTATTCCTTGTATAAAGACCATGCAGACTCTCTGGTGGAGTTGATGAATGGGTTTCAGTTGAACAGCAAGACCATCGAGCGAAAAAAAGGATTTGTTTCTTATTTGAAAGAAGCGGAAAAGATATCCGATTTCCTTAGCATTGCTGGAGCCCATGTGGCTCTTTTGAAATTCGAGGATGTCCGCATCATCCGGGATATGAGAAACAGTGTCAACCGTTTGGTCAATTGCGAAACCGCCAATTTGAATAAAACAATCGACGCTGCTTTGCGGCAAGTGGAAAATATCCGGTTTATCGATGAAAGGATCGGCATTGACCAATTGCCGGAGCGCTTACGTGAAATTGCGAGGCTGCGGGTGGAATACCAGGACGTTACATTGAAAGAGCTCGGTGAAATGGTTTCAACCGGCAATGTGAGCAAGTCCGGCGTAAATCATCGATTGCGTAAAATCGATGAAATAGCCGAATCGCTCCGAAAAGGTGAAATGATCGGCCAATAATCATTGGCGGTTCTTATATAAAGTCCAGTATAGTATAGTTAAGTTTCCGGAGGAGGATAAGCATGGTTGAAAAACAAGTGACAGTCCAGTTGAAATCAGGGTTACAAGCACGGCAGGCGGCATTGTTTGTTCAAGAAGCGAACCGTTACAATTCCGATGTCTATCTTGAAAAAGACCAGAAAAAAGTGAATGCGAAAAGTATAATGGGCATTATGAGCCTGGCAATCAGCAAAGGTACGGAAGTGAAAATTCTCGCAGATGGGTCCGATGAAGCCAAAGCGGTTGAAGCTCTCTCGGGAATCATCGAAAAAGAAGCATAAAAAAAAGTCCGGACGAGGTTATCGTCCGGACTTTTTTTTATTGTTTTTCGTGTTTTGGCATTTTGCTGCGAGTGATGATTTGATCAACCAAGCCGTATTCAAGAGCGCGTTCTGCGGTCATGAAATTATCACGGTCAGTATCTCTGGAAATCACTTCAAGCGGTTGGCCAGTGCGTTCTGATAGGATCGTGTTCAGTTTCTCACGCAGATGAAGAATGCGTTTGGCTGCAATCTCGATTTCAGTTGCTTGCCCTTGAGCTCCTCCAAGAGGTTGGTGAATCATCACTTCCGCATTTGGAAGCGCATAGCGTTTGCCTTTGGTTCCAGCTGCAAGAAGGAAAGCTCCCATAGAAGCCGCCATACCGATACAGATCGTCTGTACATCGGGACGAATGAACTGCATCGTATCATAAATCGCCATTCCGGCTGTGATACTGCCGCCCGGGCTGTTAATATAGATGGAAATGTCTTTATCAGGATCTTCCGCTTCGAGAAAAAGAAGTTGAGCTACAATCGAGTTTGCCACGTTATCGTCAATGCCGCTTCCGAGCATGATGACACGGTCTTTCAACAAGCGGGAATAAATGTCGTACGCGCGCTCCCCGCGGCTTGTCTGTTCAATTACTGTAGGAATTAAGTTCATAGAAATATCCTCCTCGTATAAATGATTTCTAGCAATGCTGAAAGGTTCTTCAGCTGTAATAATATCATACACAGTAAGGTCAATGAAGGTCAAATCTTATGGTTTGTAAAAAATCATGTTGATATCTGTCAGAGGTTCTTATATAATAGTAAAGTCGCTAATATCACTTTGCCCTCGTAGTGTAATGGATAACACGTAAGATTCCGATTCTTGAGATGGGGGTTCGATCCCCTCCGAGGGCATCAAACCAATCAAGCTGTTCAGATTTCCTGAAATTTAAGGAATACTGAACAGCTTTTTTGAATCTTTTAATGAAGTGGTCCGTAAATAGGAGAGTGGCAAAAGC
>DATHVY010000121.1:0-6980 GCA_035461045.1 Planococcus sp. (in: firmicutes) | reverse complement strand
GAATATGGGTTCTGAAGTGACGATTCTTGAAGGAACTGCAGATATCCTTGCAGGCTTTGAAAAACAGATGACTTCAATTGTTAAAAAAGGCTTGAAGAAAAAAGGGGTCGAAGTGATTACGAAAGCATCTGCTAAAGGTGTGGAAGAATCAGATACTGGCGTTAAAGTCACTTATGAAGCCGGCGGAGAAGAAAAAACCGTTGAAGCGGATTATGTATTGGTGACTGTTGGACGCCGTCCGAATACAGACGAAATGGGCCTAGAAGAGCTTGAACTTAAAATGGGAGAGCGCGGACTTATCGAAGTTGATAAGCAGTGCCGTACCAGCATCCCGAACATTTATGCTATCGGTGACGTAGTGGCTGGCTTACAGTTGGCTCATAAAGCGTCTTATGAAGGTAAAATTGCTGCTGAAGCAATTGCTGGAGAAAAATCAGTTGTTGATTACCTGGCAATTCCAGCGGTCTGCTTTACAGATCCAGAATTGGCAAGTGTTGGCCTGACCGAAGAACAGGCAAAAGAAGAAGGATTTGAAGCTGCTTCAGCCAAATTCCCATTTGGAGCAAACGGCAGAGCTTTATCTTTGAACGCATCTGAAGGATTTGTGAAACTCGTTTCACGGAAATCAGACGGATTATTACTTGGTGCTCACATTGTTGGAGCAGGCGCATCCGACATGATCGCTGAGCTTGGCCTTGCAATCGAAGCTGGAATGACAGTGGAAGATATCGCAATGACAATCCATGCTCATCCTACACTTTCAGAAATTTCAATGGAAGCTGCAGAAGTGGCATTGGGAACTCCAATTCACATCATAAAATAATAAGTTCCAGGAAGCCGCAATTGTTGCGGCTTCTTTTTTTTGTGAAGAATTAAAGCTATTTTAGTTGTATAGGATGAATTCTCTCAACTATGGAGATTATTTGAAAAAAATGTGGTAAAATTTGATGCGAAAGGTATAGGTGAGAATCAATGATACATAAAAAATGGTTTATACTTGCTGCCAGCATCCTGCTTGTGACTGGATGTTCCAATGAAGAAGCAACTACAACTGAAGATAATACAGAAACCGAAGAAGTGCAGACTGAAGAGTCGGTAGAATCTTCTGAAGGTGATGTTGAAGAGCAATCTGATGAAACTGAAGAAGAGACAGTTGGAGAAGAAGCTGTCCAGGCGGAAGCTCAATATCGAGTCAATTCGGGGAATTGGAGCTTAGAGCCCATCGCTGATGCACCTGCTGAAGCAGTGTTGTTTACGATTGATGACGCACCAGATCGATATGGCCTAGAAATGGCGCAAACATTAAAGGAACTTAATATTCCTGCGATCTTTTTTGTGAACGGCCATTTTATTGCGACAGAAGAAAAGCAGGAAATATTAAAGGAAATTCATGAACTGGGCTTTGCTATCGGCAACCACACGGATAATCATCCGAATCTGCAAAATATTTCCGAAGAGCAGCAAAGAGACGAAATCGTCTTGCTGAGTGATAAAATCGAGGGCATCATCGGGGAGCGGCCGAAGTTTTTCCGTGCACCTTTTGGAGTGAACACTGATTTCAGCAGATCGCTGGTCGAAGAAGAGGGCATGGTCTTAATGAACTGGTCATACGGATATGATTGGGAATCACAGTATATGAACCCTGAATCCCTGGCTGATATCATGGTCAATACAGAATATCTGCGCAACGGCGCAAACCTGTTGATGCACGATAGGGAATGGACAGCAGAAGCATTGCCGGGAATAGTGGAGGGACTGAAAGAAAAGGGCTACACATTCATCGACCCGGATGATATTGAAGGAGTAGAAGTAACAGAATGACAATTTTTCAAGTTCAAAAATAACACCGTTCCGCAAACTTGCGGAACGGTGTTATTTTTTATCTGATGGCTTGTTGTTCTTTAATGACGCGCAGCATCTTCAGTGAATCGTCTTCGGGTCCCTGCACAGGAAGTCCGGCTTCGATATTCATATGGATATAATCGATATTTTCCTGCGTGATGATTTCGCCAGGAATGAAAATGGGTATGCCTGGCGGGTAAACCATGATAAACTCAGCTGAAATTCTGCCCACAGCATCGTCAATTGAAATGATTTCTGTGGTAGCATAAAAAGCGTCTCTTGGTGTCATGGCCAGGCGGGGGATATGCGGCAGTAATACGATTGGTTCTAAGACTGTCGCTTCGGAATCCATGCTCCCACTCATTCGTTTGAGTGCATTGATCAATATATTCAACTCTTTGCTTGTATCACCAATAGTTACGAGGCACAAAATATTATACAAATCGGAAAGCTCGACCTCGATATTGGCGTTTTCCCTGAGCCATTCTTCTGCCTGATGGCCTGTGATGCCGAGATTTTTGACACTGATCAACAGCTTGGTGGGGTCCATATCAAAAGTTGCGGAACTGTTTAAAATTTCCGTTCCTACGCAATAGAGATGCGGGATTTTGTTGATGCGTTTACGGGCATCCCGTGACAACCGAATGGCCTGATCAATTAAATCGAAGCCATGAACAGCGAGCTGACGTCTGGCGGTATCCAGCGAGGCAAGGATAGGATACGAAGTGGAAGTTGTTGTCAGCATGGAAAGGGTCGCCTGAACCCGTTTTGCTGATACCAATCCTTCCCTCACATTCAATACGGAACTTTGTGTCATGGAACCTCCCAGTTTGTGCACGGAAGTGGCAGCCATATCGGCCCCGGCAGACATTGCAGAAATCGGCAGGGATTTATGGAAGTGGATATGTACTCCGTGAGCTTCATCTACCAGGACTGGGATATCGCGCTGATGTGCTATGTCCACAATACGTTTCAAGTCAGCGGCAACGCCGAAATAAGTCGGGTTAATCACGAGTACGGCTTTAGCATCAGGGTATTCCTGCAATGCTTTTTCGACGGCTTCAGCTGATATGCCATGGGAAATACCGAGATCCGGGTCCACTTCAGGGTGGATGAAAATCGGGATTGCGCCAGCAAATACAATGGCTGACATGATGGATTTGTGCACATTGCGGGGAACAAGAATTTTGTCATTCGGACCGCATACGCTCAAAATCATGGTCATGATCGCCCCGCTTGTTCCCTGCACGGAAAAGAACGTATGGTCTGCGCCGAATGCTTCTGCTGCAAGTTCCTGCGCTTGTTTGATCGCGCCTTTAGGGGCATGCAAATCATCAAGGGGAGCGATATTGATCAAATCGATTGAAAGTATATTATCTCCTACAAATTCACGGAAAGCGGGATCTACTCCCTGCCCTTTTTTATGTCCAGGAATATGAAATTGGATCGGATGCCGATTACGATGTTTTAATAACGCATCGAATAGCGGAGTTTCTAATTGGGACAATGGTCCAACCACCTCACTTAATAAAATGAAAACAAAAAGAATTATAGCACGATGGCGCATTCGATACTATTAAAAGGAAGGATATCACATGATAGTATAGAATAGTGCAATAGCAGGGGAAGGGGAGATTCATATGGAATTCAATACAAGAGTAACTGAAATGCTGGGAGTTCGTTATCCGATTGTGCAGGGAGGGCTGGCATACCTGGCATACGCTGACCTGGCGGCTGCGGTTTCGAATGCTGGGGGGCTGGGACAAATTACGGCAATGAGCTTGTCCACTCCGGATCAATTACGGGAAGAAATTCAAAAGGTGAGAAAACTGACGGATAAGCCTTTTGGAGTCAATTTTGCAATCGGCGAACACGGCCGGGCGTTTTCCCACATGCTGGATGTAGCAATCGAAGAGGATGTGCCGGTCGTTTCCATGACAGGTGGAAATCCGACCCCGATTTTTGAACAGCTTCAAGGAACGTCGATCAAGAAGCTGGTGCTGGTTGCCGCCAGAAGGCAGGCAGTGAAGGCGGAGCAACTCGGTGCGGATGCAGTTATGGTGGTTGGCCATGAAGGCGGAGGGCATCTTGGAAGAGACGACATCGGTACGATGGTTTTGATTCCGCAGGTAGTCGATGCCGTTTCGATTCCAGTCATAGCCTCTGGAGGAATAGGGGATGGCCGAGGTTGGATGGCGGCTCATGCTCTTGGAGCGGAAGGTATCGAGATGGGAACCCGTTTTATCGCCACCAAAGAATGTGTACATGCGTCAGAGGTTTACAAAGAAGCATTGGTCAAGAGCACTGAAAATGACACCGTCATTATCAAAAGAAGTATCGGGGCTCCGGCAAGAACCCTTCAAAACGCCTGGACCGATAAAATTCTGGAAATTGAGAACGAAACGCCGACTTATGAAGCTTTAAAAACCTTCATCAGCGGTGAAGCGAATAAGAAATACATCTATGAAGGAAAGACTGAAGAAGGCTTTGGCTGGGCCGGCCAAGTAACGGGTATGATTACTGACGTACCAACTGTGCAGGAATTGATGGACCGTATGGTGGAACAGGCGTCTGCCATTCGCCGTAAATGGGGCACAACCTGAAGAAAGAAGGGATTCAAATGGATTTTTCCTATCCATTATCATCAGAATGGACAACTGAGGAAATTATTGATGTGGTAACGTTCTTTGAAGGCATTGAGCTTGCCTATGAAAATGGCATTAAACGCCAAGACTTGATGGCTCGTTATCGGAAGTTCAAAGAAGTCGTACCGACCATTGCAGAAGAAAAAACGTATTTCCGGGAGTTCGAGAAGGAAAGTGACTATGCGAGCTTTCCGGTCATCAAGGAAATGAAAATCAAGAATGACGATGAGACCATTAAGCTGAAAAAAAAATAAACGAACCCCGCAGCGATATTTGACAGCTGCGGGGTTCGTTTATGTCCGTAATAACGTCTCGTACACCGGCAATAATTCATCAAACGTTTTTTCAAGCAAGTCTTTGAAGTCACTTTCTGACAACGAAGCTGCCTCTTCACGTGAAATGTGTCGGCCGATGACAAATTCTCCTTTTTTCACATCGCGAAGGCGTACCAATAATTTTTTGAAGTCTTCTTTTGGTATTTTCCCTAATGAAGTCGCGTCGGGTTTCATGTGATCTCCACTGATTACAATGTCATTCGGCAAGGATTCGAAAACATCCGATTGCAATAGCTTTTCTGCCATCTCGGTTTTTCCGGGTGCTTCATAAATTACAGCTAAAATGATAAAGACGTGGCTTTTCCACATGCCAACTTGAAAGTGCGGAACCCCCTTATAGCCTCTCTTGTAAGGGGCGAAGGCCACCCAGCTGTCATCAGGTGGATTGACTTTTCTGCGCATGTGCTTTGCCACATGCGGAAAAAACTCATCTCCGGTTTTACCGGAAAAGTAAGAAGAATATTCTTTGCCCAGTTCTTCGAATTTCGGACGCACTACAGAAGCAAGCAATTCCATCCGCCGTTCAAGGCCGGGCGTTTCAAATACTTTAAAGTCTTGTTCTTTCCAATATGCTGTCACTATTTCTCCTCCTATTTTTCAATATAGGTTTCATTTTAACGAAGTTCGGGAAAAATGAATATAAATAAGAATTTATCATTTGACATTTTCCCGAAAATCTCTTATAGTATCTTAAACATTCAGAATAATTAATTAAAAAAGGGGGGTATCGAGATGAAACAGATGATTCAAATAATCCGCAAAGCTGATGTTGAGAAGGAGTATATTAATGGACTGAAACTGGAACTCGATTACGAACTTGCTTCTTTATATGATGCCATTCAGCAGAAGAACGACAAGGAGATGGAGACAGCCAAGAAGAGGCTGAAGGAAATTCATGCAGAACTGGAGGCATTACATGCGCTCTAAAATTGTGATCATCATATAAAGGTGTCTACTGGGATAAGACAGTAGGCGCCTTTTTCGTTATAATCTAGCAAGAGGAGGAGATCAAGTGGAAATACAGTCTATGGATCTTTATATTAAATCATTATTAAAAAGCGCCGGCCACCGGATCCGCAATTCATTTTTAACAGAAATCACAATTGAAACGAAAGAACACGCTAATGATTTGGTCACAAATATAGACAAAGAAATCGAACAATTTTTCATCTCGCATATCCGGAAGGATTTCCCTGGTCATCGCATCTTGGGAGAAGAAGGCTATGGCGATGAGATAAGCGACTTGGCAGGTACAATTTGGATGCTAGACCCGATTGATGGAACCACGAATTTCATCCACCAAAAACGCAACTTTGCCATCTCATTAGGAATTTATGAAGATGGAGTCGGCAAACTTGGATACATATACGATGTCATGAACGATGACTTATACCATGCCGTCCAAAATAAAGGAGCTTATTTCAATGATGAGCGTCTGATGCCTCTATTGGATACGAAGATTGCCGATTCGATCATAGGCATGAATGCTATGTGGGCAACGCCGAACCGCCTGATCGAACACGAATCTACAATCCAAATGATCCGGGACACTCGAGGAATGCGCTCATACGGTTCTGCGTCATTGGAAATAGCATACGTAGCCAGCGGAAGGTTAGATGCATACATATCTTTGAGATTGTCGCCTTGGGATGTCGCAGGAGGCATGGTAATTGCGAGCGAAGTAGGTGCAGTTGCGACAAATCTTTTAGGGGAAGAAGCAAACCTTATCAGCCAGGATACGTTCATAGTTGCCAATCCGAGCATACATGGCCAGGTGCTATCGGATTATATTCGAATGAAGAAGTGACAATCAAACGAACGACTAATTGCTAATTCCAAATAAAAAAAGGTGCGGAATCCGCACCTTTTTTTTATGCTATAAAACTCCTGCTTCGCGCATCTCTTTTTTCTTTTTAAAGCCCAATCCCATGACAAAACCGAGAAGAACCAATGCCAATAATGCAAGGGGGATGCTTCGCAACGCTACTGCTACGCCGATTCCTGACATCGCCAAAATAGCTGCAAGCGAGTAGAGTACAAAAATCCATTTAATATCTTTCAAGTCGACTACCTCCTGCAATCACTTCTTAAGAGAAAATCTTGTGAATTTTATCTTACATGTGCTATACTAACACAGTTATAGACATGAAAAAAGAAT
>DATHVY010000120.1:0-3907 GCA_035461045.1 Planococcus sp. (in: firmicutes) | reverse complement strand
GCCAGTACTGCTTATTCAGGCTGGATTGTTGCTGTTTGCAGCGTTCGATTTATTTAAAAACCCCAATCCTAACGGTCCGAAGTGGATGTGGGCGTTTATCATCCTGTTCTTTAGCATCATCGGCCCCATCCTTTACTTCGTCATCGGGAGGCGAAACAATTGACCTTGCTTCAAGTGAATAAACTGACAAAGCGTTTTGGCAATGAGTTGGCGGTTAATGACATTTCATTTTTGCTTGAAGAAGGCACTTCGACGGCATTGATTGGCCCAAATGGTGCAGGGAAAACAACGACACTAGCTATTTTGGCTGGTTTATTGAGAGAGACCGAAGGAACTGTTCACTGGAATGAGCAAGCAGGAATCGGGTTTCTGCCGCAGCAGCCCCGCTTCTACTCATGGCTGACCGCCCTGGAATTTACTGAAATGGCAGCGAAAATTAGTGGGATTCCAGCTCCAAAAGCAAAATTGCAAGCTCAAAAAACACTTGAATTTGTTGGACTGGATGCTGCGTTGTACAAAAAAACAGGGACGTTTTCAGGTGGCATGAGACAACGGCTGGGTCTGGCGCAAGCAATCGTCCACCAACCCAAATTGCTGTTATTGGATGAACCGGTATCAGCGCTTGATCCAACAGGACGCAGGGAAATTATGGAATTATTGAAATCTCTTCTGCCCGAAACCACGATTCTCTATTCCACTCATATTTTGAACGATGCGGAAGAAATGACAGATCAATTGTTGTTCATGCAACGCGGGAGTCTCGTTGAACAGGGATCACTCTCCGAGGTCAGACATAAATATGCGGATCCGAGGATCAAAATTCGGTTCAAAAACGAATCGGAAGCGGAGACCTTTGTCAAAGCAGTTCCTTGGGAAGCTACTCATAAAGGAACCGTCGCTTTTCTGCCGATCGAACAAAATGAACCGGCAATGCGAGCTGTTCTGAAATTCCTGTCTGAACAAGAATCCGCAATAATCGGCGTGGAGGAGCAGTCGGCTTCGCTCGAGGAAATCTTTTTTAAGGTGGTGGGAGCCAAATGAACCAATTTGGGACTCTGCTCCATAAAGAATGGCGGGAAATTACCCGTAATTTCAAAATTATCTGGCTGCCCATCGTGTTCATCCTTTTCGGCATTTCAGAGCCGCTGACGAACTACTTCCTTCCTCAAATCCTGGACTCCGTCGGCAACTTGCCGGAAGGAGCAGTGATCGAAATGCCGACGCCGCCTGCTGAGCAAGTGTTAGTCGCCATTATGGGCCAGTATCAGTTTATCGGGATGTTGGTGTTGGTGCTGGCTTTTATGGGAGCGATTGCGGGCGAACGAAGCAATGGCAACGCAACGTTGTTATATGTCCGGCCCTTGTCTTATCCTGCGTATTATTGGAGTAAATGGCTCATGGCCAGCGTCGTTGCTTTGATCAGCTTATGGACTGGTCTCCTGGCCGGTTATTACTACACCTCAATATTGTTTTGGACCGTGGATTTTGTGGATTTCCTGCAGTTTGCCATGACCTATAGTGTCTGGATATTGCTGGTGGTTTCGATTACTTTGACGGCGAGCGCGATTATGCCGAACTCCGGCCTTGCAGCAGCACTATCATTCGCGGTGATTTTTTTGGTGCAGATCGTTGACGGGTTGATCGGCATGTATTGGACGGTGTCGCCCGTCAAGATTCCCGCTTATGCGGCTGAGTGGTTAACTGGGACTCCGAACCTGTCCCATTTCTGGTGGGCAATCGTCCTCGGCATTGCCATCATTTCCCTGCTGATCGCCCTTGGCATTTGGGCTGCTAGAAGAAATGCTGGAAATGTAAGAGTATAGGTGTTCTATTTTGAAAGGATAAGGCCACAGTTGGTAACCCGATGCAAGAATTCTGTTAAGCTGGACGGGTGGCTCCGAACTGCGCAGAGTTTCTCTTATGTATCATTTCCCGGGAAATATATTCTTAGGGAAGGGCAATTAGCATATGGCCTTTGCAGAATTTGAATCAGATGAATAGAGGTACATGAAATGAAAAAAATTTTTAGCCTGATCCTGCTCATCGCTTTAGTGTGGGGATTTATATGGGTGAATAACAACTGGGTCCAAACAACAGAGTTTACGATAACTTCTCCGGATTTGCCGGAGGCTTTTAAAGGAAAAAAGATTGTCCAAATTTCAGATTTGCATAATGCGACATTCGGTGATGGCCAATCGACCATCATCGAAAAAGTGGAGGATGCAAAACCGGATGTTATTTTTATAACCGGTGACCTGGTCGACAGCAACCGGTATGACCTTGAAGCAGCCCTTGTCCTCGTCGATGCACTTATAGAAATCAGTGATGTATTTTTTGTCACAGGAAATCATGAAATTGCATTGAATGAAGTGGACGAGATTAATGCTGCATTGGAAGAACGAGGCGTCACTGTTCTGATGAATGAAACAGTCCAGTGGGAGATCGAGGGTGAAACGGTCCAGATTGTCGGCATAAACGATCCTTTGATGGGAACCTACACACATGAGGATGAATATGTATTCCATTCAATCGAAGAAGCTTCCGCAACGGAAGAGTTTGCGATTTTACTGGCACATCGCCCGGAATTTCTTTGGATATACGCAGAAGAAGGAATGGATATCGTCTTTTCGGGTCACGCGCATGGCGGCCAGGTCCGGATTCCGGGGCTTGGTGGCTTGATTGCTCCCGGACAAGGTTGGCTCCCGGCAATGACGGGCGGGATTTACGAAGAGAATGATACTCAGCTGATCCTAAGCAAAGGGCTGGGCAACAGTAATTTTCCGGTGAGAATATTCAATTTGCCTGAAGTGGTGGTTGTGACGTTGGAGTAAGTACAGAAGCAGATTTTCAAGGAGGCAGGCAGGATGATCAAAAAGAATGAAGTCACCCTTCACCCTTATTCATCGGAAGTTTCAATTACCTATAAGCTGTCAACCGAACAACGGGAGTTTGCACGATTGCCTCAGGAAATTATTGAGAGAGATGCGTTGGATCCGCTGAAGCACCTTGTCATCATCCGAGCACGCGGAGAAGCGGCTGGTTTCTTTGAACTTGATGAATCGGAAGACCGCAAAAAGTTTTCCGATAATCCGAAGGCACTTCTGCTGCGGGGGTTTTCCGTAAATCCGAAATTTCAGGGGCGGGGTATTGCAACCGGCTCCGTTTACGCATTGCCGGGATTCATGAACAAAGAATATCCTGATTTCGATGAAGTGGTGCTGGGTGTGAATGCCCGCAATTTGCCTGCGCAACGAGTGTACCAAAAAGCAGGATTCGAAGACACAGGGAGGCGCTTGATGCGCTCAAAAGGCGAGCAAATTGTCATGTCCATGAAATTGGACTGACTATCCGCCTTCCTCGCCAACCAGGTTCATTCGAAATACAGGTGTTTATGCAGGCTGCAGCCCGGATTAAAAGAGGCATTGCAGTCAGGGCAGGTTGAAGCGCTTGCCAAGTATTCATTGACCGAAAGTTCGTATCCGCAAGAACCGCAAAGCACTGCCTTTTGATCAAATTTCTGTTTTGGCCAGACTGCCGGATTGCCGCAGCCTTCAGAGGTGTGGCATTCAAAACAGGAATAGTATTCTTTGCAGCAATAAAATTTGATGGCAATGCGGTCAATTTCAGAATGATAATGCGCACAGCGCGTTTCCTCGTCCACTTCAAGACCTTTGACATTTTTCTGATGTGCCATAGTTAATCCCTTCTTTCGAAAAAAGCTTAAATATACTTATTGTTCCACTGTTTATGCTACTATGAAATGGACGAATAATCGAATCAAATTCTTCGGGGCAAGGTGAAATTCCTTACCGGCGGTGAGCAGGAAACTGTAAGTCCGTGACCCGGCTGTTATTATTTTGTGCGGCGCGACGCTGTACGGAGCGATACAGGCGGTGGAGCTGGTGTA
>DATHVY010000119.1:0-1863 GCA_035461045.1 Planococcus sp. (in: firmicutes) | reverse complement strand
AATAAATCGGGTATGATTAACGGGTTGTCCTTCACATACAGCCCTTCTTGATGCCGCTAACGAAAACAGAAGGACGGTATGAATGATGCAAAAAGCTACAACGTATTCGAACGCACGAACTTATAATCTGATTTTGACTTCTATGCTGATTTCATTGGTATTTGTGGCCACGCTTCTATTGAACATCCGGCTTCCTATTGCCGCTAACGGAGGACTGGTTCACCTGGGAACCGCGATGCTCTTTATCATCGCCATCCTGTTCGGACCAAAAAAAGGCATGATAGCCGCCGCTGTCGGAATGGGACTGTTCGACTTGGTTTCCGGCTGGACTCTTTGGGCACCGATCACTTTCCTGGCTCGCGGACTGCAAGCTTACGTAGTCGGAAAGATTGCTTGGTCAGGTGGCCGCAACGGCGGCAGCATGAGCTTCAATATTTTGGCCGCAGTGGTTTCCATGCCGCTCATGATCGCCGGCTATTATCTCGGTGAAGCCATTATCTTCAGCAGCTGGATCATCCCTGCAGCATCCATTCCGGGCAACATCGTCCAAAACGTTGTCGGCCTGATCATCGCCATTCCAGTGGCAATCGCGTTGAAAAAGACACCGATGTTCCGATAATCAATTCCATTTAAAAGTTGTCCACATGTGGACAATCTAGAAATTTAGTTAAGTAAGGGCTGGTCGCATAAGCGACCAGCTTTTTTTATGTGGATAAGTTGAAAAATTTGAGGGTGAAACTGCTGAAATGCCTGTTTGAATGGCGATGATGCATGATTGGGATTGGAAAATGCATGATGAACTTAAGAAAGTGCCGGTTGAAAGCTGAAAAGTGCATGATTGGAACTTAAAAGTGCCTGTTAAAGAAAAAATCAGGTTGCCGACAAAAAGAGATCACCAGATTTTCCGCCCATAAAAGAAGCTGCTTAAGTTACGCAGCTTCTTTCTTCTTCATTTCTTCACTTTTGACAGCGTCAGTCCATCTCCGACCGGAATCAGCAGTGATTCCAAGTGGGGATGGTCAGCCACCACTTTGTTGAATTTCTTCATAATGTCCGTGTTTCTTGTCGGTTCAACCGTCTCGTCTGCCACACTGCCTCTCGCAAGTACGTTATCCGCGACAATCCACGCTCCCGGCTCCGCGAGGCGAATGCAGGCCTCCAAATAATTCTCATAGTTTTCTTTGTCGGCGTCGATAAAGAAAAAATCGAAACGCTTTCCTTCATCCGCAAGCTCCGCGAGGCTCTGCAACGCCGGACCCGTCCGGTAAGATACCTGGCTTCCGTAACCGGCTTCAGCAAGTTTGCTGTGGGCCAGTTTGGCATAGCTTTCCTCCAGCTCGAGTGACGTCAAAGTTCCCTCGCTGCCGAACCCTCTCGCCAGACAAATCCCGCTATAGCCACCAAGCGCACCGATTTCGAGTATATTGCGCGCTCCTGACATCGACACCAGCATCGTCAGCAATTTGCCGGAAACCGGGGAAACCGAAATGGACGGCATGCCATTTTCTTTGATGGAAGCGAGCACTCCTTCCAATAAAGGATCTTCAGCCACAAACACCGCTTCAATATAGTCATTGGTCTTCTTCATCCGTTATCAGTCCTCTCTTCTTATCGGTCTGTATACAAAGAACCTCCAATCTGAAATACGATTGAAGGTTCTTGGGTGTTGGAGCATTATTTTATGAGTTTCGCTTCCGCGCCTGAAGTGGCGGATGCAGTTATGTTTGTTTCATTCAGCGCGAGTGCTTTCGCAGTCGACGCATGGATTTCTTCGAACATTTCCGGGTTGTCAGCCAGTGAAATTCCGTAAGACGGCACCATTTCTTTGATCTTCGGCTCCCACTCCTGCAGATGCTGCGGGAA
>DATHVY010000118.1:0-11100 GCA_035461045.1 Planococcus sp. (in: firmicutes) | reverse complement strand
GTCATGCGGACAACCGGCGGCGTTGCAAAAACAAAAGTTGCGATAACTGCCGGCACATTTCCGAGGCCGAAGAGCAGGATTGCCGGAATGAGGTAAACAAAACTCGGCAACGTTTGCATGAAATCCAAAATCGGCCGGACGATACTGGAGACCGTCTTATTGGTGGCAGCTAAGATGCCGACCGGGATCCCGATCAGTACCGAAATCAAGGTCGAGACCACGACGATGGAAACTGTTTGCATCGCTGCGTCCCATAACCCGACCGAGCCAAGATACAATCCGCCGAGCAATGCAAAAAGTGCCAGCCCTTTTCCTGAAATTTTCCAAGCCAACAGCATGACAATCAACACAAGCAGTTCAGGCGGAATAAAGAGCAGCAAATCCGTCACGCCCGTGATAAAGCTGCGCAATCCTGTACTTATTGTATTGAAAAATCCTCCCATGACTGGCAGCAGCCACTCGTTTACAAAATCATTTGTCCAACTTTCTAAAGGCAAGTTGAAATAATTCATACAGAACTCACCTCTCCTTTACCAAGCGCCAGACCAGAAAGAATTGAAACGCGGGAAACAATTCCCAGCAGTTTTCCATCTTCGATAACCGCCAGTGGATATTTCGCTTCCACTGCAACTCCGAAGAGGTCGTTTAATGGGGTTTCCGGGGAAATCGTGTGGATGTCTTTGATCAACACTTCATCAATCGGGATGTTTGCCTTATAAGCTTTAATGGCATCATCGATTGTCAGCAAGCCTTTAAATTGAAGGTCTTTGCCGATTACGAAAATACTGGACACGCTCGCATCTTCCATTTTCTTCACTGCGGTCAACGCACCGCTCTTGTCCGCGATATGGACGACCGGTTTCTTCATGACATGAGAGGCCATGAGCACTTTTGAACGGTCAACATCTTTGACGAAGTTTGACACGTATTCATTGGCAGGATTCTCAAGTATTTCATCAGCGGTACCGACTTGAACAATTTCACCGTTTTTCATAATCGCGATGCGATCACCAAGTTTCAACGCTTCATCCAAATCATGTGTGATGAACAGAACCGTCTTGCCCAGTTTGTTCTGCAGGTTCAACAGCTCATCCTGCATCTCTTTGCGAATAAGTGGATCCAGTGCACTGAAAGCTTCATCCATCAGAAGGATATCCGAATCGTTCGCAAGCGCACGCGCCAGGCCAACCCGCTGCTGCATTCCACCGCTCAACTCTTTCGGATAGCTCTTCTCATAGCCTTTCAACCCAACATCCTCGATGGCTTTTTGTGCACGTTTGTTGCGTTCTTCTTTTTTAACTCCCTGGATCTCAAGGCCGTATCCGACGTTGGCCAGGATGTTACGGTGAGGAAACAGCCCAAACTGCTGGAACACCATGCTCAATTTCTTTCTTCTCGTTTCGATCAGTTCATCTTTGTTCATTTTTGTGATGTCGACACCATCGATCAACACTTCCCCGCCGGTCGGTTCAATCAATCGGTTGACCAATCGGATCAGCGTGGATTTGCCGCTTCCTGACAATCCCATGATGACAAAAAACTCTCCTGGTTTAACCGCAAAAGACGCTTGGTTCACGCCGACTGTCATGCCAGTAGCTGCCAAGATATCCTCTTTTTGTTCACCGTTTCTAAGTCGCTTCAATCCCTGCTGAGGATTAGACCCAAAGATTTTTGTTAAGTTATTCACTTCAATCTTATTCATAAACCTTCTCCTTTTTACATACCATACGGGATTCTATTTTTTGATCCCTATTTGTCTTCCTGCTTGTTTCGGTTTTTCCAAATCCTTATGCAATTCCCATAAGGCATTGAGAACTCCCTGAACTGTCGCAGGAAAAGGCGCTGGCCTCCCCTGGTCCGTATCCATCCCCATCAGCATCTGTTCGCTGGTGGCAAGCAGTTCTTCCTTTGCATTTCTCATTTCGTAAAAAACATGCAAGCGTTTGGCATCCATATCCAGCAATTGAACGTTCAGCTGTAACGCTTCCTGCTCGTGCGCTTCTTTCAAATAGCAGATATGCGTTTCCAGTGTGAAGATCGTATATCTGTATTGCGAACGCGCTTCCGCATCCAACCCGATCCAATCCATAAAAGCATCAACTGCCAGGCTGAACACCTGAGCATACGCTGCGTCATTCATATGGCCGTTGTAGTCCACCCATTCGTTGCGGACCATTTCTTCCATTGAAAATGTTCGTGCTGTCATAGGTTGCCTCCAATAATGATTTATTTATTCATCAGCGTTTTGGATTCCGGCCAATACGACTCGACGAGATCCAGCAGCTCGACCAAAAATTCATTCCGCTTGTTTTCCAGCTCTGCAATCGAAGTATCTCCCGCATGACTTTCACAGCCCGTAATGACCTTTTCTTTTAATTCCTCTGTCAGCTCCGGTGCTTCGAGCTTGGTCCACGGCAATTTCAATGCAGGTCCGAACTGTTCCAGCATATGACGCATGCCTTTGTCTCCGCCAGCCAAGTGGAATGTCAGGAATGGCCCCATCTGAGCCCAGCGCAAGCCGGCTCCGTAAATGATGGCCGCATCCACTTCTTCCGTGGTGGCGACTCCGTCATTGACCAAATGCAATGCTTCCCGCCACAATGCTTCCATTAAACGGTCCGCCAGATGGCCTTCGATCTCTTTCCGGATGATCAGTGGTTTCATCCCGACACTTTCATAGAAGAGACGTGCCCGCTCGATGACCGTTGCTTCCGTTTTTTCTCCTCCCACTAATTCAACAAGCGGCAGAATATAAACCGGATTAAATGGATGGGCAACAATCAGCCGCTCCGGATGGTTCATGCCTTCTTGCAAAGTGGTCGGCATAATCCCAGACGTGCTCGACCCGATAATGGCATCTTTATCTGCATGCTGATCAATCTCCGCAAGGACGCTTCTTTTCAATTCGAGCCGCTCTGGTACATTTTCCTGAATCAGAAATGCTCCCGCCACAGCTTCTTCGATGGTCGAGGCAAAACGAATGCGCTCCTTTGAAGCACCTTCAGCGAGCCCCAGTTTTGCAAGCGATGGCCAAGCTTGAGCGACCGCAGCTTGTGTCCGCTGTTCCGCGCCACTTGCAAGGTCATAAGCTACAACGTCAAGGCCTTGTGCCAGAAAACGTGAGATCCAGCCATTGCCGATCACTCCGGTTCCGATTACTGCAACTTTATTAACTGTATTGGTGTGATTAGTCATTAGTACCTCCGTAAGGGTTTCTCAGTTTAAAGTGGATCCGTGCTTCTGCCGGTGTCATCACTTCAATATTGGAAGCGTTCAACAGGGATACGGCATGGTCCACCAATTGTTCATTTGTCGCCAAGTTGCCTTTGCCCAAGTATAAGTTGTCTTCTAGGCCGACTCTTACGTTGCCGCCCATCAAAGCCGCTTGTTCAACCATCGGCATTTGCATGCGGCCGATGCCGAACGCGGACCAATGTGCATTTTCAGGCAGACGGTTTTTCATGTATTGAAGGGTTTCTTCATCAGCGTCTGCGCCCCAAGGGATGCCGAGACAGAATTGGAACATCGGGTCTCCATCAATCAGCCCTTCAGCGATCAATTGCTTGGCAAACCGCAGATGGCCTGTATCGAAACATTCGAGTTCCGGTTTCACGCCGCTTTGCTGGATGAGCCGGGCTTGTTCCCGCAGCCATTCGGTCGGGCTTATGTACACCGCATCACCAAAATTGACGCTTCCGCAATCGAGTGTACACATTTCCGGAAGCAGTGAGCCAACGGGTTCATGGCGCTCAGCCGGGGATTGCATGTCCGTACCTTCTCCCCCAACTGCAGGGTTTGCCAGGTTCGGAATGAAATCTCCGCCTCCGCCAGAAGTGATATTTATAATTACATCGGTTTCCGATTCACGGATCCGTTCGATAATTTCACGATAGTGGCTCAACTCGTGGCTGATGCCTCCTGTTTTTGGGTCCCGTGCGTGAACGTGCGCCACTGTTGCTCCAGCTTTGGCAGATTCAATCGCGGATTCCGCAATTTCTTTCGGTGTGACCGGCACATGTGCGCTTTTTTCCGTAGTCGCTCCCGCTCCTGTTACTGCGGCTGTTAATAAAACTTTCTTATTCAAACGATTTCCTCCTCTTTCAAGGTCTATTTACTCATTCGCTCTGGAATCGAGTAGATTATAATTATTGGTTTCTAATTTACTCACGTTTTAAACTGTACCATCCGGACGGTTTATTATCAAGGTCATTTTCTGCAAGTTCTTTCTTTTAACACCGCCATTTGTGGGGCTTTCTTGCCTTGAAGTCAGTTATAGCCTAGCTGTAACACCCATGTAATATATAAGTGATTTTCGCTTTATTTTTTACTTCAGTCGCTATAAAATCACGCAAAAAAAAGGAGGCTGAGGGCCTAGTTGCCACTCTGTCTCCTTGCTTTCGTCTGTTAAAATTGGACCGACTTCTTTATTCTTTTGACCAAGCAATCAGTTTCTCATAAACTTTTTTCTTCTTTTCCTCTTCGATATGGTGGATATCAAAAAGCTCGGAAAGCCAGATTCCGTCTGTGGCCAGCCGGATGATTGTCGCCTTGATCGGATCGATTCCATCATTTTCGATTTGTTCCTGCCATTCTGTATACAGTTGCCGTATCGGATCCAATAATTCCGCATTAACTGCCTTGGCGGCAAGCAATCCAGAGTTCATATCCCTGTTTTGATAAGGCTCATTGAAAGTGACTTCCACATACGCTTTCGTCCATTTGCCTTTTTCTTCGAGCGAGTTATTGGCTCCATCTGCGATTTTCCGCTGATAATTATCAGCCAAGTGCTCCACCATGCCTTTTACCAAGGCTTCTTTTGAAGGAAAGTGGTAAAGCAATCCTCCTTTGCTGACCCCAGCTTCTGCCGCGGTGGCTTCAAGTGTCAGATTGAAAATTCCTCTCTCACTGACAATTTTAGAAGCCGCATGAAGAATTTCGATTTTCCTGGTTGCTCTGCCCATATGCATCCCCTCTGAATAAATATTTATAAATTTGATTTCACTATACTACCTGGACGGTTTTATTACAAATTCCTATCCATTATCCATTATATCCCTTTTAGGTTAACTCTCGCTCCAAGGGGGTATATCTTTCATAATAGGAGTGAATCCAGTTTGGAGTGAAGAGAATGAAGAAATTACTGATCCCATTTACAGCGCTGCTAATCTTGTCGGGCTGTGCTGAAGATAACGGGGAAGTGTTTGAGGAACGCCCGACTGAAGTGGAGGCTCCAGAAGGAGAACTGACTCCGACAGAGCCACCTGAAGACCTGGCTGACGCTGAGGTCGTGACCATTGAAAGCCTGTTTGCTGAAGAGGTAGAAGAAGGAACGGCCGTAACGCTGTCAGGAACGGTGGAGGAACTGACAGATGATGGAGCCTTCCCAGCTTTTATACTAACCGATGGCCAGCAGGCTTTTATCCGCAACATGGCCCAAACGCCCGTTGAACTCGGACAAACTGTGACTGTCAGTGGAATTTACGAAGGAATGGCCGAAGAAAACATGCCGCTGGTTTCTGTATTTACCATTGATTGATAAGAGGAATGTGGTTTTGATGTCCACCATATAAAACAAAGACGGCCCGCAAAATTGCGGGCCGTCTTTGTTTTAATCCACCAATTGAATGAATTGGCGTGTACGTTCGTGTTGGGGATTGCCGAAAAATGTTTTCGGGTCCGCAGATTCGATAATTGTTCCTTGGTCGATCATGATGATGCGGTCCGCAACTTCTCGGGCGAACTTCATCTCGTGCGTCACCACGACCATGGTCATTCCTTCTTCAGCCAGTTGCTTCATAACCAGAAGCACTTCGCTGACCAGCTCGGGATCAAGGGCGGAAGTCGGTTCATCAAACAGCATCACTTTCGGCTCCATTGCCAGCGATCGCGCAATTGCAACGCGCTGCTTCTGCCCCCCTGAAAGTTTGCTTGGATACACGTCGGCTTTATCGCTCAGCCCAACTTTCTCCAGCAACTGCAAACCAAGTTTCTTCGCCGCCTCTTTTTTCATCCCCTTGACGATAACGGGCGCTTCAATGACATTTTCGAGTACGGTCTTGTGCGGAAAAAGATTAAAATGCTGAAAAACCATTCCTACTTCCGCGCGCACTTTCGCGAGGTTATCTTTTTTGGGATTGATTTTGCGGCCATCGATCGTGATCGTGCCTTCGTCGATCATTTCAAGAAAGTTGAAGCATCTGAGCAGCGTACTTTTACCCGATCCGCTGACCCCGACGAGAACGACCACCTCTTGAGGCTTCACATGCAAATCTACGCCTTTCAACACTTTCAAATCGCCGAAGGATTTGTGAATATTTTCTCCGATAATCATGTTTGTCCCTCCTTAGGCTTTATCCACATCGAGTTTATTTTCATACAAGCGCAACAGGAATGTGAAGATCATAACCAGTACTAAGTAGTACATGGCAACAACCAAGAACGATTCAAATGGCTGAAATGACTGTGCGGCTTCCCGGTTTGCGAGCGAGAATATTTCCGCCACCCCGATAATGTAAACGAGTGATGAATCTTTTAATGTGATGATGAACTGGTTGCCAAGCGGCGGAATCGACCGGCGCAAAGCTTGCGGAAACACGATGCGCTGCATCGTCTGTTTCCGGTTCATCCCAAGGGACATACTGGCTTCGCGTTGCCCAGGGTCTACTCCCTGTATGGCTCCACGGAAAATCTCGGCAATATAGGCACCGTTGTGGACACCAAGCGCGATGGCTCCTGCCCAGAAATTGGACATTGTATAAATTTCAACGATCCCGAAATACAGGAACATGATTTGTACAATCAGCGGTGTTCCGCGGATGACTGTGATATAAATGTTCGCGATGCCCTGCAGTATTTTCGAACCGGAAATTTTCATTAAAGCGAACACGAGGCCGATTACCGTCCCGAGGATAACACCAATAGCTGTCAGCTGAAGGGTGACGACTGTGGCTCTTAAAAACCCCGGGTATGTCCGCATAAATACTTCATAAACTGTTATAAATAAATCCGGCATAAGCTGCAAGCCCCCTATCCTAAGCGATTAGTCTAAAATTTCAATTCCTTCAAGATCTACGTCGAGAAGATTACGGCCGAACCATTTTTCAGAGATTTCGTCGTATGTTCCATCTTCAATGATGGCAGCAAGCGCTCTGTTGATTTCTTCCAACAATGCTTCATTATCCTGGTGAACAGCAACCGCTGCCTGCTCAATCCATAGTGGCTCGCCGACCATTTCGATTTCAAGTCCTGCATTCTGTGCTTCAAAACCGACGACGTCAGCTGTGATAACAGCGTCCAAACGGCCTTCCACTGTCAAATCCTGCAATGCAACAACGTCACTATTATAGTATTGGATGTCATCGGTATAGTTCTGGGCAGCTGTGTCATAAGTACTTTGACCAACAACTCCGATTCGTGCGCCTTCAAGATCTGATTCTGAAGTGATTTCAGTATTCCCTTCACGGACAAAGATTACGCCGCCTGAATAGTAGTAAGGATCCGAGAATGCAACTTGTTCTGCGCGCTCATTTGTGATGGCCATCGACCCTAAAATAGCGTCAAAACGGTTGGAGTTCAGTCCCTGTATGATTGTTTCCCAAGGCGTGGTGATCGGATTGGGCTCGAGTCCCATCTCTTCAGCCAAAGCATTGCCGATTTCAATATCAAAACCTGTCAGATTGCCGCCTTCCTCATAGTTGAACGGGCGATACAATCCACTTGAAGCAGAAGTGAATTTGCCTTCCTCGACGAGGTTCAAATCCTCGCTGCCTCCATTGTCAGATCCCGTATCCGGGCTTTCCGCTGTATCGTCTGCTCCGCCACATGCTGCTGCCAGCATCCCTACTGATAAAACAAGACCCATCAATGATAATTTCTTTTTCATGTTGTTCTCCCCTTTTTTTATATGATTGACCAAAACGGGTGAGCGCTTCGGGACTTACCGGTATTATTGCATTTACTGGAAAATATTTTTCTCCTTGTAGATGATTTCGACTTTCTGCAGGTTGCCCTTTACTTTCTCGTGGTCTTTTACGTATACAAACCTCATGATTGAAGTCAGCAACGCATGCACTGCCGTATACGATTCGATGTTCAAACTGGAATTGACCGACACTTCCAATGCAATATCGGCATAGTCATGGGCGGGTGATTCCGGCGCATCCGTGATGACAATAACTTTCGCACCTCTTCTTTTCGCTGCATCAAGCGTATCCAGTGCAGCTCTTGTATAGCGTGGAAAGATAAAAGCGACCACCGTATCTTCCGCTCCCAGTTTTGAAAGCTTCCGGAAATAATCCGGATCACCTTGCATGAGCAGTTCGGCGTGACCCAAGGTAAGATTCAACCAGGTAGTAAATGAAAAGGCCAATCCGTAATCGAAAAAATTACTGGTAACATAAACGCCTTTGGCCTGACTGATGCTGTCCACTGCTTGAAGCAGCATGTCTTCATCCACCGTCTTCTTCAACTCAACAATGCTGGCGATATCTGCGTCAAGCAAATTCTCCAGGAAGGATTGGTTCGCTGGAGGAGATAAGATAGCCGCATCCGCATTCTGTCCAAGCCGTTCTTCCGCAAGTTTTCTTTGAACCACTTGCTGAAATTCCGCATAGCCTTTGTAACCGAGCTTTTGTGTCCAGCGTATAACGGTCGATTCACTGACCTTTACCCGCTTTCCCACTTCCAGGGCAGAAGAAAACGCCAGAAAAATCGGCTCTTCTATGAACAGGTCAACAATTTTCTTTTGGCCGGAACTGAAGTTTTTATAGGATTTCGAAATCCCTTGCATCAAATCCTGCATTTCTACCCCCTCCAAAGCAAGAACTTACTGAATTGCATATAAAAAGTATAACTTCTTGCAGGATTCCCTGCAAGCTGTTTTTCTATTTTTCTGTTTATCAGACTAAATAGTCAATCCGGATTTCTGTATCATTCGCTATGATTTAGTTATACACAAGGGCTGAAAACAGCGCAGTTTGGCACGCTTCTGTATAATAAAGGTTATATATTATTGGAATTTGGGGTGGATTTTTAATGAGATGGGATGAATTGGTTTTTCGATTATTTATCTTTTGGTACATATGCGGAATTATTTTACTGGGCTTTGACATATTGCCTTGGTGGCTGGAATGGGCGAATGCATTTTTCTTAATACTGGCCGGCACTTTAGGCTTCATCTTTTTCATCAAGCGTTTTGGTGCGCTTGCAGGGAGCTTGCTGGGCATTTTCATCTTTATCTTTACGTTCATCGTGGAAGGGGCAGGCGCGCAGACGGACTTTCTGTTCGGTTCTTATGACTACACAGACCGCTTTGCTCCCAATGTATTCGGGGTACCGATTGCCATTGGCTTCGCGTGGCTCATGGTCATGGCGACCACCCATGTCATTGCGCGCTGGATCGTCCCTGCAGGCGGCTTCCTTTACGCTGTAGTCGGCGGAGTGGCTGCGGTCATCATCGACCTGATCATCGATCCTGTTGCGTTTCAGATCAAGGAATATTGGATCTGGCAAGACACCGGATGGTATTACGAAATTCCATGGACTAATTTCTTCGGTTGGTTTGCCGTGTCATTTGTTCTTCATCTGTTAATCGACTTTTTGATGAAACGAACTTCCGTTCAATACGACATCCTTACATACGAAAAACGTATGGTCCTTTTATATGTGCTGATGATCAGCATGTTCATTCTCCTCGGAATGCTCGGCGGGTTATGGATGGCCGCCATCATCACCGCTATTTTGATGATTTCGATAACAGCCTTGGCATGGAAGAGGCGCTTTCCATGATTCAGGCAAAAAAATCCGCGACGTTTGAAAGAGCGTTTGCCTTATACTTGATCCCGCTCATTAAAAAGTCTTTTTCCCGGGTACTGTTGCAAAACCCGCAGCCGGTCCCGGGCCAACCTGTTTTGTTTATCGCAAATCACAGCTCCTGGTGGGATGGGTTAATCTTTTTCTTTCTCAACAAAACAATCTGGCATCACGATATCCACATGATGATGCATGAAGAAGGACTGAAGAAATATCCATATTTCCGTTTTCTCGGGGCCTTTTCACTGAACCGGAAAAACCCGAAAGATATTCTGGAATCGCTTCAATATGCAGAACAATTGCTGAAGCAGGGAAAGACCGTCGTCCTGTTTCCTCAGGGAGATGAATTTCACCAGGAAATCCGGCCGCTGAAATTTCAATCCGGTGTGGTTTATTTACTGGAACGATGCCAAGATGTTCCGATCGTGCCTTTAAGTTTTTATTATTCGTTCGGACATGAGCAAAAGCCGGATTTATGGATCCGACAAGGAGCTCTGTTGAAGTATTCCGGCTTGGAGGGCAGTTCCCGTAAAGAGAAAACCGCTTTTCTTCAAACTAGCCTTACAGCACAATTGGATGCGCTGAAGCAGGTGACTATCGAAGAAAACGCTGAAGGGTTTCAGGATTTAAAGAAAAGGGGGAAGAGGTCATAGTTATTTTCATCGCCATTTTGGCAGCTTTTCTCATATGGACAATCATCAATTCTTTTTTCATGCCCCGGTTGCCCAAAAAACCGGATCTTGTTTCTGAACCACTTGTCTCCGTCTTAGTGCCGATGCGCAACGAAGAGCGGAATGTGGAGGCGCTGATCAAGTCCCTAAGAGCTTCGAGTTATAACAGAATGGAATTCATTGTTTTAAATGACCAATCTACAGACCGTACCCAGGAAAAATTAGAAGCCGCAATCGGTCAGGACCCGCGTTTCACCATTTTACAGGGCCGGCAATTGCCTGAAGGATGGGTCGGCAAAGTCCATGCCTGCCATCAGCTTCAGGAAGCTGCAGGCGGCGACTATTTATTGTTCATCGATGCAGACATTCAATTCAAGCCCCAGGCAATCGAGCAAAGCTTGGCATTGATGAATAGGAGGCACGCGAAATTACTGACCGGTTTCCCGGCTTTCGAGGTCCCTCCTTTTTTGAGCAAACTGCTTGTGCCAATGATGCACTTCGTTGTTTTCTTCCATTTGCCGATCATGCTCGCCAACTTCAGTCGCTTTAGAGCTGCCACAGCGGCATGCGGCATGTGGATGATGTTCGAGCGAAAGAGCTATGAGAAGATGGGCGGCCA
>DATHVY010000117.1:0-3570 GCA_035461045.1 Planococcus sp. (in: firmicutes) | reverse complement strand
GTTGTCCAGCTTGTACTGGTTTTCAATCGTTGTCGGGTTTTTCCTGTTCTTGCTTTTGCTCGTTGCTGCGCCTCTGATTGCGGACGTATTTCGCCAGCCCGAACTGAGAGGCTATATTCAAGTGATTGGCATCAGTTTTGCGATCATCCCGTTCGGCGCACAATTCCAGACGATTGCCACCAAAAATCTGGATTTTAAGGACATCAGCAAATATGAAATCATCGCCAACGTAGTTGGTACCATAATTACGCTTCTGTTGGCTGTCTATTTTAATTTGGGGGCATGGTCGTTGGTTTACGGATTTATCGGCGTATCGGTTGTCAAAACTCTGCCTTGGGTGATCAAAGGGTTCCGCAACGAACAAACCCGTCCGAGATGGGAGTTTGAGTGGAGCGCTATTAAAGAAATGGTCAGTTTTGGCATGTATCGGCTGGGTGCGAACACGGCTAACTTCTTCAATACGAAAATTGATCAGATTGTTATCGGGATCATGCTGGGCCCACTGATTCTCGGCTATTACAGCATGGCCATGAATATCGTCATGCAGCCGATTCAACGGCTGAATCCGATGATTACAAAAGTCTCTTTTCCCGTATTCTCAAAAATCCAGAATGATCAGCTGCGTTTAAGGAAAGGGTATTTGTTCATCATTAAATTGATCATGACCTTGAATGCCCCTTTATACGCAGGGCTTATTGTATTGGCCCCTTTTGTGGTCCCTTTGGTACTGGGGCCGGGGTGGAGTGAAGCCATCGTAATTGTTCAAATCCTGTCTGTCTATGCGTTGTTCAGAGCGCTTGGGAATCCAAGCGGCAGCCTTTTTGTCGCAGTCGGCAAGGTGAGGTGGAGTTTTTATTGGCAACTGTCGTTGTTGTTCGTTGTCCCGCTAGTCGCTTATTCCTCCAGCTTGACTGGAGATATTGTCATTGTGGCGTGGTCGATGGCTATGCTGAGGTTTTCCCTGTTTTTCATCAATTATTTTATAAGGCTCCGGTGGATTATTGGTCCCAGCTTATCTGCGTTATTAAAATCCATCTTTTTCCCTATAGGCCATTCATTTGTTATGGCGGTAGTGCTGGAATTTATGATTTCTTCCATTTCCGGCACTGGGGATATGGGATTGATCATCGCGAGTATCCTCGTAGGCGCTATCATTTACGCTGCACTGCTGCTCATCTTTGAGCGGAAATTGCTGATAGAAGTGAAAGGTATGTTCGCCAAGAAAGCTTTGGTCTGAAAAATCCATAACGGGATGAGGAAGTGTTCGCTAATGACGGATATCCAGGAAAAAGTCAGCATCGTAGTCCCAACATATAACCGCGCGAAGCTTTTGGCAGAAGCGGTGGGGAGTCTTCAACAGCAAACGTATAAAAATATCGAAATCATCATTGTCGATGATTGTTCGACAGACGATACCACCCAGGCCGTTGAGAAAATGCAAGACGGACGCATCGTCTACGTGAAGCATGAAGTGAATAAAGGCGGGGGCGAGGCAAGAAATACAGGCATAGCCCATGCTACGGGTGCATATATCGGATTTTTGGATTCAGATGATCAGTGGCAGAAGGATAAGCTTGAAAGGCAAATGGCTGTATTCAGGGAAAATCCGGATGTCGGCGTTGTCTATACCGGGATGAAGGTATACCAAGGCAATTATTTAGTGAAGGAAGTCATTCCTAAATACAGTGGGGATTTATTGACTAAGTTGATCGAATCAAACTGTATTTATACGACTTCTTCTATCCTGGTGAAAAAAGAAGTGCTTGAAGAGGCTGGCGGCTTTGATTCGTCTCTTCCAAGCTGTCAGGATTGGGATTTGTACATCCGCCTGGCTCGAATCAGCCGGTTCGGCTTTGTGGAAGATTCCTTGGTTCTTTACCACTTGCATCCGGGTGAACGGATTTCTACGAATTCTGAAGCGGTTATCGATGGGCATATGAAAATCTACCATGGCTATAAAGAATTGGCGAAAGCACAAGGAAAAGATACCTTCCAGAAATTCAGCATTAAAATTGCGAAGACCATTTTTCGGGTGGGCATGCTGCGCCAGGACAAAGAAACGATCAATCTCGCGCGCAGGATCCTGGTGGAGGGATTAGCGAAAACCGAATCCACCAGCAAGAATTTGTTACTGTACTTTTCGACTTTTATCAATCGGAAATTCCTGCTGTTCCTTTATAAGCAGTTTGAAAAAATCAACACTGGAAATTATCCGGTGCCAGGCAAGCGGAAGCTGATTTTTAAATAAACGGGTAGCATGTTGCAAGCTATACCGATGAAGGAGGGCAACCAATGCAAAAGAAAGTGACAAAAGCCATTATTCCAGCTGCTGGTTTAGGGACTCGTTTTCTTCCATTAACTAAGGCCATGCCAAAAGAGATGCTCCCGATTATCGACAAGCCGACGATTCAGTACATTGTTGAAGAAGCGATTCGTTCCGGTATTGAAGACATCATTATTGTCACAGGTAAAGGCAAACGGTCGATAGAAGACCATTTTGATAATAACTTTGAACTTGAGGATAATTTGATCAAGAAAGGCAAGTTGGAGCTTTTGGAGAAGGTGAGGACCTGCTCGAAAATCGAGTTGCACTATATTCGGCAGAAAGAGCCGAAAGGTTTAGGGCATGCGATCTGGACGGCCCGGAAGTTTATTGGCAATGAACCATTCGCAGTATTGCTTGGGGATGACATTGTTAGTGCTGATAAACCTTGTTTAAAGCAATTGATCGAACAATACGATGAAACCCAGGCATCCGTTATTGGGGTCCAGGCTGTAGGAGATGATGAAACTCACCGCTATGGCATTATTGATCCCGTATCAAAAAATGGGCGCTGCTATCAGGTTAAGAATTTTATCGAAAAGCCGGTTCCGGGGACAGCACCATCGAACCTTGCCATTATGGGCCGTTATATTTTGACACCTGAAATATTTGAGTTTTTAGGAAGGCATGAAATAGGCGCAGGGGGAGAAATCCAATTGACAGATGCTATTCAGATGCTTAATGAAGTTCAGGATGTTTTCGCATACGAATTTGAAGGGAAACGGTATGATGTCGGTGAAATGATCGGATTTATCCGGACAACCATCGAATTCGCACTGGATCATCATGAACTCGGACTTGAAGTGGAGGAATTGATGGTGAATTTGTTAAAGGAGAAAGCCATGCTAAAAACACGCTAAAGCAGGGGGAATGGTTATGAAGATTTCTGTAATTGGGTCGGGGTATGTCGGATTAGTGACCGGAGTTACCTTATCTGAAATCGGACATGAAGTCGCTTGTGTCGATGTGGATCAACAGAAGATAGAAAGCCTGAAACTCGCCATTTCTCCCATTTATGAGCCTGGTCTTAGTGAAATGATGGCAAAGAATATTTCAGCTGGACGTCTAACTTTCACAAATGATTCCCGGGAGGGTTTGAGGGATGCTGAGGCCATTTATATCGCAGTGGGTACACCTGAAAACGAAGACGGCTCAGCGAATCTTCAATTCGTGGAACAAGCGGCGCGAGATGTTGCAACTCATATTTCAAGGGATGTCATTGTGGTATTGAAAAGCACGGTTCCTGT
>DATHVY010000116.1:0-3501 GCA_035461045.1 Planococcus sp. (in: firmicutes) | reverse complement strand
GAGATTCGGCTTATCACGCGTGATTCGGTCCGCTGCTTTTACTTCTTCCATACCCTACCGGCTCAGATTATAACGGCTCTCTGAAGAAGATGAACAAGCAAAAAACAGAATAATAAAAAGCCATCGCATGCGCGAATGGCTCTTGGCATTTCTAATCTTCCTCAACTTCTTCTTCCGCTTCCACCACACCATTCGACCGGCCGATCTGGAAAATGTTCTCGCCTTTCATCTCGTTCAAATAGCCGGTCAAATCCATGCTTTCCGATTCTACATCCACCTGTTCGCTATCGAAAATGCCGGTCGGCAATTCCATATTAAATTGAATCGTTTCACCGGGTGCGATATTATACAGGCGGGATTCCGCTTGAAACGCATTGCCCTGGAGGCCATTTTTCACCTTAATCGGATGGCTCATGCTGAAAACCGCATCAACAATATGATGGTCCGAACCATTAACGAGCTCCATGGTATAAAGGCGCGTCGTCTCGTCCAGCTGATCCTCTTCCAGAATCTCAAAATCGATGCCTTCCAGATCCTGCACAGTATAACCCATCTCACCGTCGCTTGCCGGCGTCATGTAATCAGTGTCCGGTCCGGCTTCCAACAAGCCCGTATCTGTTGCATAGATGAAACCGAGAAACAGAAATAAAGTTGCCGCCGATGCCAGCACTGCCCAGTAAACCGGCTGGAAGCGGCGATTGGCTGACTTCATTTTGTGAGTCTTCTGGCGTACCGCCGCTTGATCTTGCTGTGTAAAACGGATATTGTCATTGGCCACATTTTTTAATTGGGCTGAAATCTTACGGTCAAAGGGATTCATTGCCGACACTCCTTTCAAGCTTTGCCTGCAACGCTTGCTTGCCTCGCAGCAAACGCGACTTTACGGTGTTGATGTTGAGTTCCAGTACGTCGGATATTTCCTGCATCGTCAGTTCCTGATAATAATAGAGTATGAGAACTTCCTTATACTTGTCCGGCAGCGCGGCAATCGTTGCCACTACTTCTTTTGCGTCTTCTTCGCCGATCAATTCCTCTTCGGCGGAGTTGCCCTTTTTCAGCAGTTTCACCGCAGGTTTGTAAATGAGATTGCGGATGCTCCATAAACGGTGATAGTCTTTGCATTTATTGATGGTCATCCGGATCAACCACGTTTTGTAGCTTGCTTCATGCCGGAATCCCGATAAATTTTTGAAGACGCTGATAAACACTTCCTGGATGATGTCTTCACATTCCGCCCGGTCGTTTACGTATAAAAACGCGATCCGTTTGAGTTCTGAGCCATATTGCTGCATCAGCCCTTCAAGCACTGCATGTTCATCTGCAGCTTCCTGCCACATTTCTCGATTCGCCTCACCGGCACCTGATGTTCCCATGCACTATAGCAACTCCCTTCACAGATTAGACGGACACCAAAATCATTTTGACCCATATTTTTTCATTATAAAGGAAAAAGGCTGCGCGGATGCGCAGCCTTTGAATTGCGTCAAAATTGTTTGGGTGACTGTCACCCCTCAGTGGATGCTCAGTTTCCCCAGGCCGTTGGCTCTTTTCTCAAACGGCCATAATACGCCCATATACGGAAGATGAATGATCCGAAAATCAAAATGGCAATCATGAAAAAACCGCTGCTGTTCCATATAAACCAATCCTGAATTGTATCTGCTCTGATAATAATGCTGATGATGAAATAAATATAGAAAGCAACAAGCGGAAAGAACAATGCAGTATAAGTAATTGCGATGCGCTTCGCATGCTTGAGCCGGCTGCTTTGATCGCTGTACAATTGCGGCTGCTCTTCACCCTCTCCGTAAGCTTTACTCCAGATCGTCCATTTCTCCATATTCGAATACGAAGTGAATTTCTCTTTCCATCCCGATTCCCGGTGAATGGCAAAATAACTCTGTGTCGGTCCCCGTTGGTAATCAATCCGATAAGCGATTCGCCGAGGTTCCCCTTTCACGAAATGAAAGATGGTTCCAATTCTATTGATCCGGTAAAGGTTAAATCCACGCTGTTCCATCGATTCCAGCCATTGCTCCATCTTATCCGGTGAATACATCCAGCCAAATTTCACTTTTGTCACCCAGCGCCCCGCGCTCTTCAATTCTTTTTCTGCTTGTATGTCCCGTTGTTCATGAGTCAAAGCGGTATCCGGAGCTGTCGTTCCTTCAAGCTTCCGGTTCGTCCGCGTGATTTTGACTATCGAATAAATCCCGAAGATCACACTGCCCAACACGAAGGTGAAGAAAAGATAAGTCACGACCCACATCGGACTTTCCACAATGTTACTGCCGCCCTCCAGTACCCAGGCGGAGAACATCGAAGCAATAAAATTCAGCAGGATGGCACCGAAATAAAAAATCATTGGAAAAAATAAATAAGTAAGAAAGCGGTTGTGCTTAACGGTCCCATCCCGGACTGGCGATGTCCTGATGGCAGTTTCCGGTCGGCTGTTAAATATGAACTCCCAATTGCCGGCGGTTGCAGATTGTTCCCAACCTTCTTCCTCCAGCGTTTTCGGCAACACAGAAGAACCCACCTTATCGTAAGCAATGCGGTATATCCGCTTTTCCGGTGCCCGCTCCTCGAAATAAAAGCAGCGTGTCCAGCGGTTCAACCTGTCAAAAACCAATCCTTTTTCCGCCATTTCCGCAAGCCACTCTTCAGTTTTTTGAACGTCATAACTCCATAACGGCCTATAGACTTTCCTCACTTGAACCCCTCCTCAAACGCGATGGCATTGCTGTGCACTTCTTTGATCCTTACTATTTCTGCCTTCATCAATTCTTTGCCGGCATCGGTAATTTCATAGACGGTTTTCCGCTGTTCATCCGCGAAAACGGTAATCACACCGTCTTTTTGCATTTTGAGCAGCGTGCCGTAAACTGTGCCAGAGCCCAGCTTCAGCCGGCCTGCAGTGATCTCGCCCACATGCTTGACGATGCCGTAACCATGCCGCGGTTCGGTCAGGGACAATAAAATATAAAAAGCCGTTTCTGTCATCGGCACGTATTTTTTCAGCATTTTTTGAATATCCACGGCCAACCCTCTTTTCGCTATATCGTACCTCGACTATATCACGACGTGACATAAAAAGGGGAGGATTTTTACAAATATTTCAATCAGCAAAAAAAAAACGAACTGAAAGTTCCAGTTCGTTGTTACGTAGAATGAGTGTATATTGTGCGAATGGCTGTGTCTGCCAACAACTTCTTCTCCACAGCCGCAACCAGTTTCTCACAGCGGCTCCCATCTTTCTCTTCCGGACACAACTCTACTTTCAACACCGCTGCAAGTTGAGTCTTCACAAACAGCATATCCCGAAAACGGTCGACAGCACCGCAGTATTCCGCAAAGAAACTGTCGCCTGTGCCAAACACTGCCGTAACGACACCCTTGCATTCCGCTCTCTCGAAATGCCGGTAGACCGGCTGCATCTCATGGGGAATCTCACCGCTCCCCCACGTATAGCTGCCGACCAGCACGGCACCGAAGCCGTCG
>DATHVY010000115.1:0-8200 GCA_035461045.1 Planococcus sp. (in: firmicutes) | reverse complement strand
TGCTGTTGCCGATTGGCATGCAGGCTCATGCGGCTGAATTTCCCGAACTGACGAATGATATATACATCCAGGATACCGCCGGTGTTTTGACGGAACAGCAGGAGGCTGAAATCAGAAACCTTGGCCGAGGATTGGAAGATGCCACAACTGCTCAAATTGCAGTCATGGTAATTCCTTCTCTCGAGGGAGAGCCGATTGAAAGCTATGCACTGGAAGCTTTTCGCCATTACGGAATCGGTTCTGCTGAAGAAAACAATGGAGTTTTGGTTGTCTTGTCCATCGATGACAGGGAAATTTACACAGAAGTAGGCTATGGGCTGGAAGGTGCACTGCCCGATGGTCTTGTGGGAAGGATTCTGGACGAATATGCAGTTCCTTATTTAAGGGAAGATAACTACAGCGAAGCAGTCCTGAATACTTACCAGGCCTTGTACCAGGAGGTGGCGGATGAGTATGCCTGGGACGGAGAAGCGGTGGCTCCTCAAAGCGGCGCAGGGAATTCAACTGAAGACGATGAACAAGGCGGCATTCCGACGTTCATGATTGTCATCATGGTCATCGCTGTCCTTTTCTTCCTGACCCGCGGCGGCGGATCAGGCGGCGCAGGCCGTGGCGGCAGAGGCCGAGGATTCTATGGCACTGGCGGATTTGGCGGCGGCTTCGGAGGCGGCGGTGGAGGTGGCTTCCGTGGCGGAGGCGGAGGTTCTTCCGGAGGCGGAGGCGCAGGCCGAGGCTTTTAAGAGGAGAGGGTAATTGATGCTGAAACTGTATACAAGAAAGAATTGTGAACTGTGCGATGAAGCCAGACTGATGCTCGGGCTGATCCAAGAAGATGTTTCATTTGATTTTGTAGAAGTGGATATTGAACAGGACGAAGCGCTTCATGAAAAATATATGATGATGATACCCGTATTGGAAAGAGACGGAGAAGTTTTGCTTTATGGAAATATAGGCTATGTAGAGTTATTGGAAGCGTTAGAAATTTAACGCTTCTTTTTGTTTGCAAATAACTGAAAAGTTGGGTAGAATGACTTTAGTGGGACAGAAATAATTTTAATGGGACAAAAAACGTCCAACTAAAAGGGGTGAACCAATGGTTTCATTATCTGAAGCTCAACAAAAATTGATGCCAGAAATGGCCGGGCTCCTGAAAAAACGCTATCAAATTCTGCAGACCATTAAGTTGGAACAACCGATTGGCAGGCGAACGTTAAGTTCCCTGTCAGGGGCAACCGAAAGGGAAGTCAGAAAAGAAACCGATTTGCTGCGGGACCAGAAGATGATCATTATGGAACCTCCTGGAATGAGCGTTACTTCTCAAGGAGAAGAGGTTCTCAACGCTCTGCAAAGCTTCATGAAAGAGCTGACCGGTTTAACTGAACTTGAACTTCAACTGGCCACCATGCTTGGCATTGCAAAAGTTGTCATTCTGCCACAGGACAGTGATGAAATTCCCGCTGTGAAATCCCATATAGGGAAAGAAGCGGCGAGAATTCTCCAAACCCAGTTTGCAGATCACCAGAAAGTCGCAGTAACAGGAGGCAGCACAATTGCCGCAATTTCAAAAGAACTCAAGGAAGAAAAGAGATTTTCGGATTTGATGTTCATCGCCGCACGTGGAGGGTTAGGTGAAGATGTGCTGCATCAAGCCAACACCATCGCTTCTGCTTTTGCCGAAAAGACTGGCGGGACATTCAAGACGCTTTACCTGCCGGAGCATTTAAGTTCTGAGGCATATGAAATGATGATGAAGGAACCGGTCATTAAAGAGATGATGGATCTCTACAGCCAGACGGACTTAGTCGTCCACGGCATCGGCAACGCAGAAGAAATGGCTGAACGCCGCAAATCTTCGCCGGAAGAAGTGGAAAAAATCCTTACGGGTGGAGCGATAAGCGAAGCTTTCGGATATTATTTCGATGAAACGGGAAGTGTGGTTTATCGTATCCGGACTGCAGGAATTCAGTTGAATCAAGTTCAACAGGCACCGGCTGTGTTGGCGGTTGCCGGAGGACGCTCTAAAGCTAAAGCGATTCTTTCGTATTTTAAAAACGCACCGGACAGAACCATTCTTGTGACTGACGAAGGCGCTGCCAGAAGAATAATGGAAATAACCCAATAATAGGAGGAAATATAAATGACTTTAAGAATGGCTATAAATGGTTTTGGACGCATCGGACGTGTTGTTTTTCGGGAATCATTGAAAAATGACGAAATTGAAATAGTGGCAGTAAATGATTTAACGGATGCAGCGATGCTTGCACACCTATTGAAATATGATTCAGTTCATGGGATTTTGGATGCGGAGATTTCGTCAGAAGGCGATTTCATCATTGTCAACGGCAAAAAGATCCAAGTATTTTCTCAGAAGGACCCATCAACTCTTCCTTGGGGAGACTTAAATGTGGATATCGTACTTGAGTCTACAGGACTTTTCACAGACACAGCTTCTGCTTCGAAACACATTGAAGCCGGAGCGAAAAAAGTGGTAGTTTCAGCACCAGGCAAAAACGGCATGAAGATGATTGTTATGGGGGTTAACGAAGAAACCTATGAGCCAAAAAACCATCATGTTGTATCAAATGCTTCATGTACAACAAATGGTCTTGCTGGAATTGCAAAAGTGTTGAACGACCGTTTTGGCATCAAACATGCCATGATGACGACTATTCACTCTTATACGAATGATCAGATCTTGTTGGATTCACCTCATAAAGATTACCGCCGTGCACGCGCAGCTGCGGAGTCTATGATTCCTACAACTACAGGAGCTGCTGTGTCAGTAACGAAAGTTTTACCTGAACTCGTAGGCAAGCTTGATGGAATGGCGATCCGCGTGCCAACTCCAAACGTTTCATTGATTGACCTTGTCGCTGAGCTTGATACAGAAGCGACTGTCGAAGATGTCAACAATGCATTGAAAGAAGCAGTTGAAAAAGACTTGAATGGCTACTTGGCTTACAGCGATTTGGAGTTGGTCTCAAGAGATTACAACGGCAACACGGCGTCTGCTACAGTAGACGGTGCATCAACGATGGCTCTTGGCGGCAACATGGTGAAAGTCCTGGCTTGGTATGATAATGAAACCGGCTATTCCGCACGTTGCATCGATATCGCGCTGCATATGTATAAAAAAGGATTGTAATCCTAAAATCATAGCTTAATTTTTGTTGAAGCTCTATAATAAAAGAGGGTAAAAGGGGCGGGAGTTTACTCCGCCTCTTATTTTTTTAGATAAAACAGGAGGGGTTTTCATGTTGCAGAAAATGACCATGAAAGACTTGGATTTGAAAGGCAAGCGTGTTTTTTGCCGCGTCGACTTTAATGTGCCGATGTCAGAAGGAAAAGTCACTGATGATACGCGCATTCGTGCTGCAATTCCGACAATCCAGTATTTGAGCGAAAACGGCGCGAAGATTATCCTGGCAAGCCACTTGGGACGCCCGAAAGGCGAAGTGAATGAAGACATGAGGCTGGCTGCAGCAGGAGCCAGACTAAGCGAATTATTACATAAAGAAGTGAAGAGCCTGGGTGAGTCCATCGGGGAACATGTGAAACGGGAAATCGCCTCATTGGAAGAAGGGGACATAATCCTGTTGGAAAATGTCCGTTTTCATCCGGGTGAAGAAAAGAATGACGCAGAACTTGCAAAGTCATTTGCTGAGTTGGCGGATGTATTTGTCAATGATGCATTTGGAGCTGCGCATCGCGCTCATGCTTCAACTGCAGGTATCGCCAAGCATCTGCCGGCTGTCGCTGGATTGTTGCTGGAAAAAGAACTGGATGTTCTGGGCAAAGCACTTTCTGAACCGGAACGCCCTTTCACTGCCATCATTGGTGGTGCCAAAGTGAAAGATAAAATTGGTGTGATTGATCACTTGCTTGATAAAGTGGATCACCTGATTATTGGCGGAGGACTTTCTTATACATTTACAAAAGCTCAAGGCTATGAAATCGGAAAGTCACTGGTTGAAGAAGACAAGTTGGATCTGGCCAACTCTTTTATTAAAAAAGCAGAAGAAAAAGGCGTGAAATTCCACTTGCCGGTTGATGTTACAGTCGCTAGTGAATTTTCAAAAAACGCTGAAACCAAAACGGTGAAGATTTCTGAAATTCCTGAAGGCTGGATGGGACTTGATATTGGCCCTGAAACTGCCAAGATGTATGCCGAAATTATCAAAGACTCCAAACTGGTGATCTGGAACGGGCCTATGGGTGTTTTTGAAATGGAGAAATTCGCCAATGGCACAAAATCTGTTGCAGAAGCGATGGCAAAAACTTCAGCATATACAGTGATTGGCGGGGGAGATTCTGCAGCTGCTGTAGAAAAGTTTCATGTCGCAGACCAAATGGATCATATTTCGACCGGCGGTGGAGCTTCCCTGGAGTTTATGGAAGGCAAAGATTTGCCGGGAGTTAGTGCACTAAACGATAAATAGAAGGGGTGGACAATGTGAGAAAACCGATAATTGCAGGAAATTGGAAGATGTTCAAAACAGCCTCCGAAGCAAAGGATTTTGCAGAGCAACTGAAAAATAATCTGCCAGACAAAGACAAGGTTGAAGCTGTTATTTGCTCACCAGCCCTGTATTTGGCTCAACTTGTTGAATTGGCGGACAATAGCCCGCTTCATGTTGGAGCACAAACGATGCACGACGCTGAAGAAGGCGCGTTTACTGGCGAAATCAGTCCTGTACAACTGACCAGCATCGGAGTTACCCACGTCATTATCGGACATTCAGAGCGGCGCCAATACTTCAACGAAACAGATGAAACAGTCAATAAAAAAGTTCTTTCTGCCCTATCTCACGGCTTAAAGCCGATTATGTGTGTGGGAGAATCTCTGGATCAGCGTGAAAAAGGAGAGACCGATAAAATTGTCGAAGCGCAGGTTGCCAAAGGATTTGATGGTTTATCTCCTGAGCAGGCCGCTTCAACAGTAATCGCGTACGAGCCGATTTGGGCGATCGGCACAGGAAAAACCGCTACATCTGAAGATGCCAATAAGGTTTGCGGGATCATTCGTGAGAAAATCCAGGCCCTATACAGCAAAGAGGTCGCAGATCAAGTTCGCATTCAGTACGGCGGCAGCGTCAAGCCCGCCAATATCGAAGAATTGATGAGCATGGAGCATATTGATGGAGCGCTTGTCGGGGGAGCCAGCTTGGAAGCCGACTCTTTCCTTCAACTGCTGGAGGCTGGTGCAAATGCATAATACAAAATCACCGGTAGCGCTGATCATACTGGATGGATTCGGCTGTCGGCAGGAAGCTTTCGGTAATGCCGTGGCTCAAGCGAAAAAACCTAATTTTGATGGACTTTGGAACACGTATCCACATGAATTGCTGACGGCTTGTGGAGAAGCGGTTGGATTGCCCGACGGACAAATGGGCAATTCGGAAGTCGGCCACTTGAATATTGGTGCCGGCAGAGTAGTCTACCAAAACCTGACCCGGATCAATAAATCCATCCGTGAAGGCGACTTTTTCCTGAATCCGGGCTTTGTCGAAGCGATCACTGCAGCAAAAGCGAATAATAAAGCTCTTCATTTGATGGGCTTATTGTCAGATGGCGGCGTCCACAGTCACTATGAACACCTTTTTGCCCTGTTAAAGCTTGCAAAACAGCATGGATTGACCGAAGTATACGTTCACGGGTTTTTGGATGGACGCGACGTTGGTCCAAAAACAGCACTTAAATATATTGAAGAAACCGAACAGCAGATGAAGGAAATCGGAGTAGGCAAATTCGCGTCAATCAGTGGGCGTTATTATGCCATGGACCGGGATCAGCGCTGGAGCCGTTCCGAGAAAGCTTACCGTGTGCTGGTGGATGGCATTGGTGAAACAGCTCCGACCGCTAATGCAGGGGTTACGTTTGCATACGAAAAAGGCATTAATGATGAGTTTGTCGTTCCTTTTATTATTGGGGAACAAGGAGAACCTGCGGCAACGATCGAGTCAGGGGATTCCATCATCTTTTTCAATTTCCGACCAGACCGCGCGAGCCAGCTGACTTCAGCACTGCTCACTAAGGATTTTCACAGTTTTCCACTGAGTGCCTCGCATCCAACGAATTTGTTATTCGTGACATTTTCCTCTTACAGTGCGAAACTATCGACTCGTGTCGCTTTTGAAACGTTGAATCTTGACCAAACATTGGGTGAAGTTTTATCAGCCAATGGACTCACGCAATTGCGAATTGCTGAAACCGAAAAATATCCACATGTCACCTTTTTTATGAGCGGTGGCCGGGAAGAAGTGTTTCCGGGAGAAGAACGGATTTTGGTGGATTCACCGAAGGTAGCGACTTACGACTTGATGCCTGAGATGAGCGCATATGAAGTGACGGATCAATTGATTGGACGGATTGAGCAAGAGATGCACGATGTCATCATCCTTAATTTTGCGAATCCCGATATGGTTGGCCATAGTGGCATGCTGGAGCCGACCATCAAAGCGATTGAAGTTGTGGATGAGTGTCTGGGAAGAATTGTGGCAGCACTCCACGAAAAAGGTGGAACTGCAATCGTGACGGCAGACCACGGCAATGCTGATGAAGTAACAACCGAAGATGGCTTTCCAATGACGGCGCATACGACGAACCAGGTTCCGGTCATCATCACAAAACCAGGTTTGGTTTTGAGAAATGATGGAATTCTTGCCGATTTGGCGCCAACTGTTTTGGAGTTATTGGATATAGAACAACCGATTGAAATGACTGGAAAACCACTATATTAAAAAAGGGAGCTGTTCCAATTGCCAATTATCACACATATCCAAGCACGCGAAGTACTTGATTCACGAGGGAACCCGACAATCGAAGTAGAAGTATTCACAGAAAGCGGAGCATTCGGCCGCGCAATCGTTCCTTCCGGCGCATCTACCGGAGAACACGAAGCAGTGGAATTGCGTGACGGAGATAAATCCCGTTACCTTGGGAAAGGCGTCCTGAAAGCGATGGAGCACGTCAACAACGAAATTGCTGAAGAGCTGGAAGAAAATTTCTCGGTTCTGGATCAGGTTTCCATCGATCAGGCACTGATCGAGCTGGACGGCACAGAAAATAAAGGACGTTTGGGCGCCAATGCGATCCTGGGTGTTTCGATGGCCGTTGCGCACGCGGCAGCGGATTATCAGGATCTTCCGCTTTATCAGTATTTGGGCGGTTTTAACGCCAAGCAATTGCCGGTGCCAATGATGAACATTTTGAACGGCGGAGAACATGCGGATAATAATGTGGACATCCAGGAGTTCATGGTTATGCCGGTTGGAGCGGAATCATTCCGCCATGCCCTTCGCATGGGTACGGAAATTTTCCATCACCTGAAAAGCGTATTGAAGGATAAAGGCTATAATACATCTGTTGGAGATGAAGGTGGATTTGCCCCGAACCTTGGATCAAATGAAGAGGCCCTTGAGACGATCATTACGGCGATCGAAAAAGCCGGCTTTAAGCCTGGAGTAGATGTGCTTCTCGCAATGGATGTTGCAGCTTCTGAAATTTATGACAAAGAAAAAGGCATCTACAACCTGGCTGGAGACAATACAACGAAAACTTCAGCCCAAATGGTTGATTGGTACGAAGAATTGGCGAATAAATACCCGATCGTTTCAATTGAAGACGGCCTGGATGAGAACGACTGGGAAGGCTTTAAATTATTGACGGACCGCATCGGCGATCGTGTTCAATTGGTCGGAGACGACTTGTTCGTAACCAATACGACAAAACTTGCTCAAGGAATTGAGCAAGGAATCGGAAATTCCATCTTGATCAAAGTGAATCAAATCGGTACACTGACTGAAACATTTGACGCGATTGAAATGGCGAAACGCGCCGGCTATACAGCCGTCATCAGCCACCGTTCAGGCGAGTCTGAAGATGTCACGATTGCGGATATCGCAGTAGCGACTAACGCCGGACAGATTAAGACCGGTGCACCTTCACGAACAGACCGAGTGGCGAAGTATAACCAATTGCTGCGGATCGAAGATCAACTGCATGATACTGCTAAATATTTAGGGATTAAAACATTCTATAACTTAAATAAATAAGTTGCGGCGTTTCACTTTCTTCTATTGCTATTGTCATAGCAGATAGATTTTGGTAAACTAGTTCTTGTTGTGGAAGTTCTTATCAGGAGGTGGAATATATGCATACGTTGTTAATGACATTACTTGTCATCGTATCACTCGCATTA
>DATHVY010000114.1:0-3594 GCA_035461045.1 Planococcus sp. (in: firmicutes) | reverse complement strand
GCTTCCTGGATATGCTGAATAGACATTGACACCCGGTGCGACCAAATCAATTTCGTTGTTGATGTTGCTGAAAGGAGCCATGTTCCGCTCAAAGTCGACCGCCCCCACTTGAATCACGTCGCCATATGCTCCCGGGTAAGCGAATTCATTCGTCTCAAAATTGCCGTCCCCTTCATTGCCTGCGGCACAAACTACAGGAATTCCTGCGTCCACTGCTCTTTTAACGGCCTGATATAATTCCGGGATATCTTCAGGTCCTCCGAGACTCATTGAAATGATGTCGGTCTTTTCCCCATTCGGCCCTTCCCAGTCGATGGCGTAATGAATGCCATTAATAATGCCCTCGTATTCTCCGCCACCTTCACCGCCCAGAACTTTCAATATGAGCAGTTTGGCTTCAGGAGCCACGCCAACGATGCCGATGTTCTCGCGATAAGAGGCAGCTGCTGTGCCCGCCACATGCGTCCCATGGCCATTGTTGTCATCGAAATTGCCTTCATCTCCATGAAAATCCGGCGTGAAATTTTTACCCCCAATGATGCGGTCTTTCAAATCCGGATGATCCGGTTGGCAGCCCGTATCAAGTATGGCGATGACGTTGCCCCTGCCTTTTTCTCCAGTCTGCCATATTTCCGGTGCCTGAATCATTCTCACGCCTTTCGGAATTTGCGTGATATCAGATCTGACTTCTTCAACTTGGAAAGGGATAAGGTGCATGTTGCTCATCAGAATTCCTCCTTTTTTTAACAGAAAAAATAACCAGTTACTATATTAGACAATTCTCTCTCCACGTCCGGAATCCTGCTTGCCGATTCTTATTTTTCGGACCAAAACCACATAGTTTCAAATGTTTTTTTATGGCTATGAAGGTAATACACGTAGTGACAAAGAATCTACTAAGGACGTTCCTATTTATGATGAGAAAGCCAGGAGGTGCGCCAATGAACAAGAAGTGGATGATCTATGGAGCAAATGGCTACACAGGAGAACTTATTGCGCGGGAAGCCGTACGTCGCGGATTGGATCCTGTTTTATCCGGAAGAAATGTGGAGAGATTTTCTGCATTGGCGGAAGAGCTGGGATTGGAGGCGCGTCCTTTTTCTCTGGACGAGCGTGCAGCTGACAACTTAGCAGATATCTATCTGGTCCTGCATTGTGCCGGTCCTTTTCAAAAGACATCTTCGCCTATGGTATCCGCCTGTCTTGAAGCAGGAGCTCACTATTTGGATATTACAGGGGAGATTGCTGTGTTCGAACACACCCATGCCCAGCACAACCGAGCAAAAAATGCGGGCGTCGTCTTGTGTTCAGGGGTCGGGTTTGACGTGATTCCAACCGATTGCGCAGCGTTGAAGCTTAAAGAGCTGATGCCGGACGCCACTCACCTTGCGTTAGGGTTTGATTCGGATTCAGGTGTGAGTCCCGGCACCTATAAAACAATGATCGAAGGGTTGGGTTCCGGCAGTGCCGTCCGGAGCGGCGGCGCTTTAATCCCTGTACCTCTAGGGAGCCAGCAGCGTAAAATCGACTTTGGCCGAGGGACGCGGACCGCTACAGCCATTCCTTGGGGGGATGTTTCCACCGCCTTCTACACGACCGGAATACCCAACATCACGGTCTGGATTCCAATGCCTAAATTGATGATTTTCGGCAGCCGATTGCTTGGCGTGATCCGTCCGATCGTGTCTTCGAACTTTTTCCGGCGCACCTTAAAATATTGGATCAAACGAAAAATCACCGGACCGGATGAAGCTTCCAGAAAACGAGCTCCCGCTTTTATCTGGGGGGAGGCACGAAATGAGGCCGGCGAGGTCTTAACCGTCCATCTTCAAACCGCCAATGTTTACGACCTTACCGTTTACGGCGCATTAGAAACCGTCCAGCGGCTGCGGGAAGGCGAGTTTCAGGGAGGCAGTTATACTCCCGCACAATTATTCGGAAGCAGTTTAGTCGAGCAACTGCCTGGTTCCGGCAAATTTAAAATAAGTCATTAAAAACCCCCTTCTTAAAAACTGAAGGGGGTTTCATTGGTAATGTCCATTATTGGAAGGTTCCATTTTTGATCAATTGCATCCGCTGATTAAACAATGTCGGATAAGATAAAAACCCAAGCATGACGCTCGTAACGGCTGCTGTTGTCAGCAACAGGAACATGATGAGCAACTGAAACTGCACGGCCTGCAGCGGATCTGCACCCGCGATGATTTGGCCGCTCATCATGCCTGGCAACTGGACGAGCCCAACTGTTTTTTGGCTTTCGATGGTCGGAATCATGCTCGCTTTGATCGAATTGATCAATTGCATATGAATTGCCTGTTTCGGCGTGCCGCCAAGAGACAGAACAAGTTCGGTTTCGTCTTGATGCGCTTCCAGTTCTGCTGTGAAACGGTTAAGAAACAGGATCGACAGCACCATGGAATTCCCGATGACCATGCCACTGATGGAAATGATGTACTGGGCAGTCGCAGGCGTGATTTGAAATCCAAGCAAAATCCCTTGTGTCAACACTTCCACAAACACAAGAGTTGCTGCAACTTTCCAGGTTATGCCTCCAATAGCTGCACCCTTTTTCTGAACGTTTTGAGTGGCGGCGACAATCATCAAGGTCACCATCAGGAAGATGTATACGAAACTTTCCGACTCAAAAACAAACGTTAGGACATAGCCTATTATCAACAGCTGCACAATGGACCGGACGGTGGCAATGATCATGTCTTTACCAAGCCCTAATTTCATGGTGCCTGACAACAACAGCGGAATCAGGACAAAGATGAGCGTAAGAGATAATGCCAGGGTGCTCATTCGATCCCCCCCTTAACAAACTGCCTTGCCTGGTCAGTCGCCGGATCATTGAGTAAGATGCTTTCGCCGGCTTCAATTACTTCGCCCCGCATCATTACCCATGTGAAATGACCGATTTCCAGTGCCTGCTGGAGGTTGTGGGTGATCCAGACAATGGTCGTGCCATATTTGCGGTTAATTTTAACAATTAGTTCTTCTATTTCTTTCAATGAGTTCCGGTCAAGACTGGACGTGATTTCATCCAGCAACAGGATTTCAGGCTTGTTCACCAAGGTTCTGGCAATGGAAACCTTCTGGCGTTGCCCTCCTGAAAGGTCTTTGACACTTCGATGCAGAAGTTCCTTTTCCAACCCGACATCAGCCAATAACCCTAAAGCGCGGTCTTCTTCCATGTGCTCCCCTTGCAGCTCGACTGGCAACGACAGATTTTTTAGCACACTGCCACCGACCATCGGAGCGCTTTGCAGGGCGATGCCAACTTTCCGGCGCAGCTCTACGGGTTCATACTCATCAATCCGGCGGTCTTTGATGTAAATTTCTCCTGAGTTTGGAGATAGCAGCGCATTGCACAACTTTAACAGCGTGGTTTTTCCCGCTCCAGACGGGCCCACGAGTGTAGTGATTTTCCCTTCCGGAAAAGAACCGGTCACTTCCTTCAAGATGTGCACATCGCCGACTGAGAAACTGACGTTGTTAAAATGGACAGCCGGTTTATAATTCACTACCATGGTTCCTCACTTCTTTCCAAGAAACAAACAGCACACGATCAGCCGTGTGCTGTTTGACTTCGCT
>DATHVY010000113.1:0-2816 GCA_035461045.1 Planococcus sp. (in: firmicutes) | reverse complement strand
GGCTGAATCGCTCAGGCGATCAGCCATCTCTCCGTAAAGATTTATTTTGTGAAAAGGAAACACCAATATCTAATCTTCCATAACTTAGCACCGCATCCTCCAGCGAAGCGGATACAAATTTCTTAACTGGCACTTCTCCATTAAAAAAGGACTCGACCGATTTCTCGGCGAGTCCTTTTTGTATTGTTTATTTCAATTGCGGCTCTTTGCCGGCTTCGATCCATTCTTCAACATTCCATACTTTTGTCGCCAGACCTTCGTAAAAATCCGGTTCGTGGCTGACCAAAACGATGGTGCCTTTATAAGCTTGCATGGCACGCTTCAGCTCCGCTTTCGCGTCGATGTCCAAGTGATTCGTCGGCTCATCGAAAATGAGCCAATTGCTTTCTTCCATCATCAGCTTGCACAAGCGGACTTTCGCCTGTTCGCCACCGCTCAACTGAGTCATTGAACGGGAAATATGTTCGTTTTTCAATCCGGTACGTGCCAATGCGCCGCGCACCTGTCCTTGGTCCAAGCTCGGGTAAGCTGCCCAAATTTCATCAAGCGGTGTATGCGTCGGTGCTTTGACTTCTTGCTCGAAATAACTCGGCGTCAAATATTCACCTTGGATCACATCGCCGTCCAACGGTTTGATCTTGCCAAGCATCGTTTTCAGCAACGTCGATTTCCCTACGCCGTTCATGCCGACCAATGCGATTTTCTCGCCGCGTTCGATCATGAATGATAATGGCGGCAGCAATGGTTTTTCATAGCCAATCGTCAAAGCTTCCGCTTCCACTACATAACGGCTTGGGCTGCGTGTTTCTTTGAACGCGAATACCGGTTTTGCCGCAACTTCCGGCTTGTCGATGCGGTCCATCTTGTCCAGTTGTTTCTGGCGTGATTTCGCGCGTCCGGTGGTCGAAGCACGTGCTTTGTTTTTGGCAATGAACGTTTCGGTTTTCTTGATCATTTCTTCTTGTTTCTCATAAGCATCTAAATGCTGTTTCTTAGCAAGATCTGCAAGTTCAATGAATTTCTCATAAGTCGCTGTATAGCGCGACAGACGTGAGAATTCCATGTGGAAAATGACATCCGTCACCGAACTCATGAATTCCGTATCATGCGAAATCAATAGAAACGCGTGCGGATAGTTTTTCAAATAGTTGACGAGCCAAGCGATATGCTCTTCATCCAGATAGTTGGTCGGCTCATCCAGCAGCAGGACTTTCGGTTTTTCAAGCAACAGCTTGGCCAAAAGAAGTTTCGTCCGCTGTCCGCCCGAAAGTGATTCGACCGGACGTTCCAGACCGATCGCTTCAAGACCCAGTCCGCGGGCGATTTCATCGATTTTTACATCCAGTGTATAAAAATCACCAGCATCCAACGCGTCCTGCGCTTCCGCCATTTGCTCAAGCAATTCTTCAAGATCGGCATCTGGGTCGCCCATCTTCATCGCGATTTCATTCAACTCTGCTTCTTTTTCATAAAGACGTAAAAACGCATCTTGCATCGTTTCGCGAATCGTCCGCCCCGGCTGCAGTTGCGTGTGCTGGTCCAAATAGCCATAATGCGTTCTCGGCTGCCATTCCACGCGTCCATCATCGTGGATGATCTTGCCCGTCAAAATATTCATCATTGTCGATTTGCCAACGCCGTTTGCGCCTACAAGACCAACGTGTTCGCCTTCGACCAATCGGAACGACACATCATTGAAAAGCGTGCGGTCACCGAAAGTGTGGCTCAAATTCTCTACTGTCAATAAACTCATTTAATTTATTCCTCCATCTGGTATTAAAAAGTAAGGCTCCGTTTTTCGAAGCCGATCCAAAAGCGGTTCGGACAGGATATCAATAAAAAAACCGCGGTTAAAATTCCGCGAGTTTTTGATTTAATTCTCTAAGTTGCTCTTCCATCAGTTCAAGACGTTTCTCAGCTTTTTCCACCATTCCGGCGTGGCCGTTGGTTTCAAGCTTGTCGATATCGCCCTGTTGGCGTGCATAATCCATTTTCAGTTCGGCAATCGCGAACTCTACTTCCTGCTTATCCAAAAAATCACCCTTGTTTTTCTCTCATTGTAACACAAATTGGAGAATTTGAAACGCATCCGGACTTCTGCATGCGCTCAGACTAAAGAATGAAATCTTGGATTCGCAAGGTTTTTCTATTCGTTTGCATGGCAGACTTTGTTATCATGAAGGGGAACTTCTTTCAGTTGAAGGATTTGCTGAAAGATAGGCAGACAGATAAATGGACGTTTCAGATGCAATCGAGGAGGATTTTGAGATGAAGATTTTATTAGTAGACGGCACCATCATTGGCAGAAAAACCGGCGCAATACTGGAGCAAGTGAAAACCTATATCGAAGAATTCAACCCAGAACTCGAACTGAACATCATGAGCTTGTCGGAGTTTGAGCATCAATTTGTGGACGGCCGGCCGACGCATGAATACAACGAAGACATGCAGGAAATGGTCCGCCGTTTTTCCGAAGCGGATGGCTACATCATCGCCACCCCGATTTTCCAGGGCTCGATTCCGGGTGTGCTGAAAAACGCATTCGACATGCTCCACCCGCGCACGATGCGCTATAAACCGGTGTCGATCGTCGCAAACGGAGGCACGTACCAGCACCATCTGGTCATCGAAAATCAGCTCAAGCCGATACTCGATTATTTCCGCTGCCTCGTGACGCCGAACTACGTGTACACACACACGACCCATTTCGACGGGGCGAACACCATCACGAGCGACGACGTCCACGACCGGCTGCGCGAACTCGCCCGCGTCTTCGTCCAATACGCCGAAATGAGCACCCACCTATCGAAAGAAAC
>DATHVY010000112.1:0-30578 GCA_035461045.1 Planococcus sp. (in: firmicutes) | reverse complement strand
CAGAAGAAATGCGGGTGCTATATGTAGCAATGACCCGCGCAAAAGAGCGCCTGTTTTTAACAGCTTCTGTCAAAGAGCCGGACAAGCTGTTCGAGAAATGGAAAACTTCTTCAACTGATACGCGGCTGCCAGATTTTGTCCGTTCTAGAGCAAAAGGCTTTCTTGATTGGATTGGACCGGCAGTGGCGAGGCATCCTGATACCGCTGAGATATTCAATGGTACAGGCGCAAGCCTGCCTCACCATTCAAAATTCCATGTGGAACTGCTTGAATCGCAGACGCTTTTGCCTGCTCAAGTGAAGTTGGATGAACTGATGACAAGCGTGCCGGAGGAAGAAGATTATTCAGCAGAAATTTCCACCAGATTCGACTTTCAATATCCTCACCGCAATGCGGTAGAGAAACGCTCCAAACAATCCGTTTCAGAAATAAAAAGGCTGCAAATGCTTCAAAGGTCAGAAGAACCGGAATCATTTATCCAAACCATTAACACCGGACAGCGTCTGCTTCATAATCGTCCCGATTTTATGCAGGAAAAAAGAATTTCCGCTGCAGACCGGGGAACAGCGGTCCACGCGGTCATGCAACATTTGCCTTTGACTGCGAAAATGGACCTTAAGGAAATCGACGAATTCATCGAAACATTGACAGGCAAGGAAATCATTTCGAGCGATGAAGGAAGAGCCGTGAAAGGGGCTGAAATTGCCCGCTTTTTCGACAGCCACATAGCCGAGCGCCTGATGAATGCTAGGAGCATCAAGCGTGAAGTTCCGTTTACGTATGCAAAAGAAGACGGGGATGGCGACCGCCAGATTATTCAAGGAATCGTCGATTGCCTGTTTGAAGAACAGGACGGGTGGGTGCTGCTCGATTACAAGACGGACCGCGCAGAAGGCATCGCGGATCTAAGTCTTGAAATGAACCAAAGGTACGGTGTTCAATTGACGGTATATCAAGAGGCGGTTGAAGCCATTTTGCAAATACCAATTAAACAGCGCTTACTATATTTGTTCTCGGCAGATAAAGAAGTGGAAATTTAGGAGGATTATCTTGAAGTTACAACCAGTTTTACTCGAAGAAAGAGTGAAAGCAATTGACTTGATGAGAGGGTTTTCCCTTTTCGGCATCCTGATCATCAATATGCTCGCCTTCCATACCCCCTATTCATATATAGATCCGCACACCTGGTTTGAAGGAACCATGAATGCGACGGTATATTCATATATTGACATATTTATACAAGCCAGCTTTTATCCATTGTTCGCCATGCTATTTGGCTACGGATTAGCCATGCAATTTATGAAAACCGAAGCACAAGGTCGCCCATTCATCCCTTTGGCAACCAAGAGGCTGGCTGTGCTGTTGGGCTTCGGAATCATCCATGCATTTTTTATCTGGTATGGAGATATTCTGATTACCTATGCCATCATGGGCTTTCTGTTGATTGGCATGCTGAGATTGCCGGCAAAATGGCTCCTGAGCCTTGGGAGTGTACTATACGTGGTTCCACACCTGCTGCTAACAGTCTTAATGTTTATCGCAGTATCCCTTAATCCAAACTTTTATACAGGCATACAAGAAGTGCAAAATTCGTTCGCAGCTTACCCCGCTGGCACTTATAGCGATATTTTTAGCCAGCGACTGTCAGACTGGTTTTACCAGAACAACCCTGCGAACTTTATCGTCATGATTTTCACCATTTTGCCGTTAATGATGGCAGGAGCAGCCGCAGCAAAATGGCAATTGATCGAACGCACCAAGCAGTATCGGAAGTTATGGATCTCTTTGGCCGTATTGCCATTGTCAGTGGGTCTTCTGTTAAAAGCCACGCCTTATCTTTTTGAAAAAAATTACGCTTTCACGTATTTACAGGACTTTTTCGGAGGACCGCTGGTGGCAGTAGGCTATGCAGCCTGTATTGCCTTGCTTGCTCAAAAGAAAATGGCGCTGAAGCTTTTAAGCCCTGTGGTGAAGGTGGGCCGGATGTCATTGACCACATATATTACACAGTCCGTATTGGCGACGGCTATTTTCTATTCTTATGGGTTGGGGCTATACGGACAAGTGAATGTATTGACCGGTACTTGGATTGCGATTGGCATATTCACTCTTCAGTTGATCTTCGCAGAACTGTGGTTTACTAAATATTCCCAGGGGCCACTCGAAAAGCTGTGGCGCAAATGGACTTATTGAGTTAATTTTGAAAAAACCAACAATTTAAATGCATGAATGTGTATAATGAATGCAATCAAAGAAAAGGAGTGTTAAACGAATGAAGCTGTTAACTTTTCGATATGAAGGAAAAGAAGGATTCGGACCTAAAGTGAAAAAAGAAGAAGCTGTCTGGGACGTAGTGGCAATCCAGCAGAAGTTAGAAGTCTTGCCAAGCTTTCCAACCAAGCTGATTGATGGAATCTCCGATGGGATGGAGTTTGTGGAACAAGTCCGTAAGTTGACGGAAGCAGCGCTAAATTCCGAAAATCCACAGGATTTCAAACGCTCTTTTTCTGAAATCGAATGGTTAGCACCGATATCGAGAACACCTAAAAATATTATTTGTGTAGGCAAGAACTATGCCGATCACGCAAAAGAAATGGGCTCAGATGTACCGGAGGAAATGGTGGTATTTACCAAATCACCTACTTCCATCTCAGGTGATGAACAGACTGTTTCGGTCCATAGCAAACTGACGGATGCCTATGATTATGAGGGGGAACTGGCGGTTGTCATCGGTAAAAAAGGCCGCTCGATTCCGAAGCAAATGGCCTATGATTATGTATTCGGCTATACGATTGCCAATGATTTGACTGCCCGTGATCTGCAATCCAAGCATCAGCAATATTTCCTTGGGAAAAGCTTAGACGGATCTTGCCCAATGGGCCCTTATCTCGTAACAAAGGATGAGATCCCGCAATCAGAAAATCTGTCGATTGTAACGAAAGTAAATGATGAGGTCCGTCAAAACGGCAATACCGTAGATATGATCCGCGGAGTGGACGACATCATCCACGAAATATCCAAATACGTTACACTCGAACCGGGTGATGTTCTGTTGACCGGAACGCCAGCAGGTGTCGGAAAAGGATTTAACCCGCCAAAATATTTGAAGTCGGGAGACACTGTGAAAGTGTCGATTCAGTCCATTGGAACACTCGTCACACATTTGTCATGACCTGAAGGATGTTTATCCGGTATGAAACTGTGATAAACTGGATGAGACAATCTATTAAAGAGGTGACGACTTGGGTTTTTTAACTGATACAACACATCTTCACATCACGACATGGGTCATCGCGCTAGTGGTATTTTTAGTGGCAGCGTTGATGCACCGTGAAAGCAAGGGCCGGAAAATTCTGCATATGGTTCTTCGTCTTTTCTATATCCTGATCATCATCACAGGATTAACTTTGTTCATTGCACATTCTGCATTCGACCCGATGGAATACGGTTTGAAATTCCTCTTTGGAATCTTGACTATCGGCATGATGGAAATGGTTTTGGTTCGTTCAAAAAAACAAAAACCGGTAACGCTGTTCTGGATTTTATTTGCGGTATTTTTGTTCGTATCAATGTTTTATGGTTTCCGATTGCCAATCGGATTTAATTTTCTGGCGTAATTGAACAGGACGGGCGCGAAATTTCGCGTCCGTTTTTTCTTGCGCTTTTCATCAAACTTCACAGATTAGACGAAACTTCGGTTCATCAATAGCGGTTTTACTTCCCAGCCATAGCGGAGGGGTACGCAGTTTGATAAAATAAACCGAGTGACTAATAAATGGCCTCAAGGAACAAAAGGAGGATTTTGCATTGAAAGCAAAATGGGCAGCAATTATAACCGGCATAATTTTGATCACCAGCATGGTGCATCCGGCAACAGCCGAAGGAACAGGGAATTTCTCTGAAGAAAGCATATATGATTTATTGGTGGATCGATATTTTAATCAAGATATTCAAAATGACTATGAAGCTGATGCGCGAGACATCAGTGCGTTTTCCGGCGGGGATTTCAGTGGAGTGATGCAGGAAATGAACCGGATACAAAACATGGGCTTTACGATCTTATCCATCGGACCGGTTTTTGCTTCTTCAACTTATGACGGCAAAACAGTTTTGGATTACCGTCAGTTTGAAAGGCATTTCGGGACGGAGGAAGAATTTGTTCAGTTAGTTGAGGCTGCCCACGATCGTGATATGAAGCTGATGATTGATCTGCCGACTCAAAGTCTGGATGAAAATCACGTCTGGTTCAGTGAGAACCCGGAATGGTTTGAAGAAAACGAGGATGGTACGGTAGCGCTGGAAACATCGAATCCGGAAGTCCGGGATGCGTTGATCCAGGAATTCACCGCTTTTGTCGGAAACTTTGATATCGATGCCCTTCGTTTGCAGGATGCAGCTTCTTTGGATGCAGACTTTATCCGCGAATTCTCACAGGAAATCAAAACAGTGAGAGATATTTACATCATCGGTGATGAGGAGATGGAACCGACTGAAGGTTTGGACGCTGTGGTTATGCCTGGAGCGGAAGACATTTTAAGAAGCAGTTATCGAAACTTCGATCAAGAATCGGAGCGGCTGCCGGCCTTACTTGAGGAAAGTGCGGGCCAAATCATCCAAGTGGATTCTCTTAAAGGGCCGCGATTCACTTCAGATGTTGTGGAGGAAAGAGGATTTCCACCCACGCGCTGGAAGTTATTATTGACTCAGATGTTTACGATGCCTGGTGTTCCGAATATACAATACGGTTCAGAAATTGCCATGAGTGGTGATGCACTTCCAGAAGCCCATCAAATCCTGGATATCGGGGTTGAAGCAGAGCTGAATGATCATATCGAATCGTTGAATACGCTACGCAACTCCTCTTCGGCATTGAGAAGTGGAAAAGTTGAAATTTTGCTCGAAGAAGACGGATGGCTCGTTTATGAACGTTCTAATGAAGAAGAGACATGGATCATCGTCATTAATAATTCTTCTTCGACCAAGAACTTCATCGTGTCTGAAGAACGAATTGGCAGCGATATGCAAATGCGTGGTTTGTTCGAGAATGACATGGTAAGGCAGGCTGATAACGGTACTTATCGAATCACTATGAATCGTGAAACATCAGAAACGTTCCATGTAACCGAAGAACGAGGATTCAACATGGCATATATTGCAACATTGGCAGCTATGTACTTGATATTCCTGGCCTTTGTATGGCTGGTTTGGCGCAAAGGAAAACAGCGCAAAGCGGACGAAGCCTCAAAAGCGAAGCTGAAATTAAAAAATGGAAATGAAACCGTCTAACGGGTTTCATTTCCATTTTTTTATTTTACTGCCCGGTAGCCGACCATGTTCACGGGATCTTTGGGTGAAGAAAAGGGAGGGGCATAGCATAATTCCAACTCCTGCAAATCTTCGATGGTCAATCCGCCATAGATGGCCGTTACAATCACATCTATTCGCTTATCGACCCCTTTTCCTCCGATGCACTGGGCGCCGAGGATTTTACGTGTATCCGGATCGAAGTGAACCTTTAGTGTAATGGGTGAATGATCAGGATAGTAGCCGGCATTCGAATTGCCGCGGTGAACGACTGTTTCTGCACGAAGCCCTTTTTCCTGTATAGTCCGCTCATTTAAACCAGTCATTGCAGCAGTCAGGTTGAAAACTTTGACCACTGAAGTGCCAAGCAGCCCTTTTTTTGCTACAGGTTCTCCCAGCAAATGACGGGAAATGATGAAAGCCTGTCTATGGGCCGGCCAGGCAAGTGGGACACGCTTTGGATCTTTTGTGATAAAATCGAAATTCTCTGAGGCATCTCCAAGAGCATAAATACTCGGTTCCGACGTCTGCATGAACTCGTTGGTTAAGATGCCACCGGTTTTTCCAATGGCGAGGCCTGCTTGGGTTGCCAGTTCAATATTCGGTTGAAGCCCGATGCTCATAATGATGAAATCGGCTTCAAGTCCGCTGCCATCTGCCAGTTCGATTTCTTTGGCGTTGATCCGGACGATTTCGTTGTCCAAATAAACCTTGACGTCATTAAGAGCTAGTTCAGTGTGGATTTGTTCGGAGATGTCTCTATCAAGAATTGACATCACATAAGGAGATTTATGGACCAAGTGTACGTCTATTCCCAAATTCTTCAGATTCTCTGCCATTTCAATGCCGATAAACCCGGCGCCGGAAATGACGCAGTTTTCAGGACGTTCTGCGTGGATATAAGCTTTGATCTTCTGCATATCGCCGTAGCTTCGCAACGAAAACGCTGAAGCAGTCTCGAGTCCTTCGATAATGGGAGTAATGGCTGTACCGCCTGGTGCGAGTATGAGGAAATCGTACGGCTCTTTGATCAACTTTCCGGATGCGATGTCTTTGACCAACACATATTTATCTTCTTTCTGAATTTCCAGAACCTCATGTTGCATGAAAACATCGATATTCCGTTTGTCCTTAAAACTCTTAGGGTCAGCCATAATCAGGGAAGTTTCATCTTCAATCACATCACCGATTGCATAGGGTGTGCCGCACGCAGCGTAACTCATCGTGGAGTCGCGATCAAACACCGTAATTTTAGCTGAACTGTCATAATGCCTGATTTGTCCCGCGACGGTTGCCCCGCCGCCGACGGCTCCGATAATAACAATTCGTTTCATAGTGTCGTTTTCCTCCTCAGTCCATGTCTTTAAAGAAAAATACCGCGAGTGTCCCTGGACCTGTATGAGCTGCAATGACAGAGCCGATCAAATGGATTTCCACATTTTTGGGGTTGAAGCGGCTTTGGATCTCCTGTCTCAACAGTTCGGCAAATTCTTTATCGTCCCCATGACTGATGGCAAGCGTTTGCTGGTCAAGGTTATTGCCGCGCTCTTCGATCAACTCAATCATGCGCTTGATCACTTTTTTGCGGCCGCGCAGCTTTTCAATCGGAACCAGTTTTCCGTCTTCCACATGAAGCAGGGGTTTGATATTCAGCAGCCCTCCCACAAAAGCGCTTCCTTTAGAGATTCTGCCGCCACGGGCCATATAGTCCAGGTCTTCGACCGTAAACAAACTTTCAAGTTTATTCGCTTTATTTGATATTCGGCTTTGGATTTCTTCAAGAGTATTACCAGCTTTGGCAAGTGCGGCAGCTTCTTTGACGAGAAGTCCGTACCCCAATGATGCTGCCTTCGAATCAAGGATCGTCAGCTTTAAATCCGGATACTCTTCCCGAACTTGATCAGCCACCATCACAGCGGTGTTGTGGGTTCCGGATAATTCCGAAGAAAAAGCGATGTAATATCCTTCTTCTTCATCTTTAGCCAATTTTTCAAATGCAGATTTCATTTCTTCTGGAGATGCCTGAGATGTTTTCGGCTGAACTCCTGAGCGGATCGTTTCGTACACTTTCAAAGAATGGATGGTTCGAATATCTTCATATTCTTCTTCTCCAATGTGGACTCTCAATGGAAAAAGAACCACATTCTCTGTTTCGAAAAACTCTTTCGGTAAATCTGAAGCACTATCAGCAAATAATCTCAATGGAATTCCTCATTTCTTTTAAAGTTTTAAGCGATCGATCAGCAGTTCGGCAATGCCATCTTCATTATTGTTTAAAGTGATTTCGTTTGCGATGTTTTTGAGCGGATCGATTGCATTGCCCATCGCCACTCCGACGCCTGCGTATTCGATCATTTCCAAATCATTGTCTTCGTCTCCGAAAGCGATGATATGTTCTTTAGCGATATTCAGGGACTTGGCGACACGGTCTATTCCTACCGCTTTGTTCAATCCGCTTTTCACAATTTCGATAACATGCCAAGGAGCTCCCCATCTGCGATGGTCGATCACTTCAGCGTGAACAGAACTCAAGTGTTCATGGATCGAGGGCACTTTTTCAAAAGGAGCATGGATCAACATGGACGTCGGATCCACTTTTAAATAATTTCTCAAGTCACCCGTCGTAATGGAAGGGTCGCCAAATTTGAAAATATCCATCAGCTTCTCATCATGATGGTGCAAATACACATCATCGAGCACTTCAGCTACGATATTCTTAAAGTTGAAATCATGCATGGATTCGATCACTTCATAAACGACTTTTAAATCGATGGGAGTATGATGAGTACCCCAGCCTGTATTTTTGGGATGATGGACAAAAGCGCCGTTGAAATTGACGATTGGTGTCCGCAAAGCCAATTCTCTGTAATAGGTTTCGCTGGCACGGTAAGGGCGGCCGGTCGCAATCATGACTTGGTGCCCGGCATCCATCGCTTTTATTAACGTTGTTTTGGTTTTCTCTGATATGACTTTTTGGTCTGTTAATAACGTTCCGTCCAAGTCCAAGACGATTAAATGCTGTTTCTTCATATAGCCGTCTCCTTTCTCTATAGCTCTAGTGTAGCGATAAGGGAAGGGATACGTCAAAAAAACTTGAGGAAAGATTGAGCAGGAATCTTTTCCCAAAAATTGCAGCCCCTCAAGAACATTGGTACGATATTTGTTAGGAGGCGATGTAATTGAGAATCAAACATGAGAAGTGGAAAGGAATCCCTCTGCTGCACGCAGCACCGGAAGAAGTATTCCATGAAAAGTTGCCGACCGTTATTTTCTTCCATGGTTTCACAAGTGCTAAAGAACATAATCTGCATTATGCTTATCAATTGGCGCAAAAAGGAATAAGGGTTTTGCTGCCGGATGCAATGCTTCATGGTGAAAGGGAAGAGGCATTGGATGAAGTCCAGTTAAGCTTAAGGTTTTGGGAAATTGTTTTGACTTCCATAGAAGAAATGACGTACATAATAGAAGAAGCTAATGACCAGCAATTGATTCTAGGGGACATCGGAATCGCTGGAACTTCGATGGGCGGGATCACATCTCTCGGTGCAATGGTGGCCAATCCCCAAATTCAAACGGCCGCAATCATGATGGGTTCAGCAAATTATGTTCAATTGGCCGAAGCGCAAATGCATCAATTTGAATCACGAGGGTTCAAGCTGCCATTGACTGCTGAAGAAAGAGAGCGGATGCTGACCACGCTATCCCGGTTTGACGGATCAAAGAACAGGGCCGCCTTTAAAAAACGCCCATTATTTTTTTGGCACGGAGAACAGGATATGGTGGTGCCTTTTGAACCGACATTTAAATTCTATCAAGCATTAAAAAAAGACTATGCAGATGTTCCGGATCGGCTTCGGTTTATGAAAGAAAAAGAAACGGGCCATGCTGTGAGCCGCAAAGGCATGTTGGATGCTGTGGACTGGTTGGGCCAACATATGGCAAAATAGGCATGTGAATTTCTTTTCACTTGAAAGTTTGTTAAAATGAAAGAAGCAGAAAAGGGAGGGATTCTAAATGGATCAAGATATGAAAGATAGCATGATGGGCGCATTGGAAACTGTCATCGATCCTGAGCTGGGCGTAGATATTGTCAATCTCGGTTTAGTATATGATGTGGATATGTCCGAAGACGGTTTTGCTGTTGTCACGATGACATTAACTTCAATGGGATGTCCAATGGGACCTCAAATCGTCGAAATGGTTAAATCATCTTTGTACGAATTGCCTGAAGTTGAAGAAGTGGACGTCAAGATTGTTTGGCAGCCGGTCTGGGGCAAAGAAAATATGTCCAGATATGCAAAAATGGCACTTGGTGTCAGATAATAGATCACTTACCTGAAAGAAGCATCAGCTTCTTTCAGGTTTTTTAGTTCCAATTAAATGAGTTCAGACCCAAAGCTTTTTTGTTGCCAAAGGCCGAATTATTTTCTATACTTTAATTAGTCAAATATGGTCAGACTTTTGGAGGGTGATAAGGATGGTTCAAACAAACGAAGAACAGAAATCTCCATTGGAACAGTTTGGGAGAAATATGGTAGAGCATGCACAGTCCGGGAAAATGGATCCCGTGATCGGACGCGATGAGGAAATTCGCAATGTTATTCGCATACTGTCGCGTAAGACAAAAAATAATCCTGTACTGATCGGTGAACCGGGTGTTGGTAAGACGGCGATTGTAGAAGGGCTTGCCCAGCGGATTGTCCGCAATGATGTACCGGAAGGGTTAAAAGACCGGATCATTTATGAGCTGGATATGAGCGCTTTGATTGCTGGGGCCAAGTACCGGGGAGAATTTGAAGAGCGTTTAAAAGGCGTGTTGAAACAAGTCAAAGATAGTGAAGGCCAAATCATTCTATTCATCGATGAAATTCATACGATTGTGGGAGCTGGAAAGACCGAAGGCGCGATGGATGCCGGCAATATGCTGAAACCGATGCTGGCCCGCGGGGAATTATATTGCATTGGTGCAACCACACTGGATGAATTCAGAAAGAACATAGAAAAAGATCCGGCGTTAGAACGCCGCTTTCAACAGGTGCTGGTCAGAGAACCGACAGTTGAAGATACGGTGTCAATTCTTCGTGGGCTTAAAGAACGATTTGAACTGCACCACGCAGTAAGAATTCATGACCGGGCAATTGTGGCAGCAGCAGCCATGTCAGACCGCTATATCACGGAGCGATTTCTGCCGGATAAAGCGATTGACCTGATTGATGAGGCTTGTGCGATGATCCGGACGGAAATCGATTCGATGCCGCAGGAGCTTGACCAAGTGACTCGGCGTCTCATGCAGCTTGAAATTGAAGAGCAGGCATTGAAAAAAGAAAAAGACACTGCAAGCAAAAGCAGGCTTGAAGATTTGCGCGGTGAAATTGCTGAATTGAAAGCCTCTTCTTCTGACATGAAGGAGCAGTGGACTACTGAAAAAGAATCATTGAAAAAAATACAAGAAAAACGCGAATTGCTGGATCAGTACCGCATTCAGCTCGAAACTGCAGAAAATAAATATGATTTGAATGCTGCAGCCGTCCTGCAACATGGCAAAATACCGGAGCTGGAAAAAGAACTGGCTGTTTTAGAAGCGGAACTAAAAGATGATGGTGCTGAACGGCTTCTGCGGGAAGAAGTTACGGAAGAGGAAATTGCCAGCATCGTTGCCCGTTGGACTGGAATTCCCGTGACAAAGCTGGTCGAAGGTGAACGAGAGAAGCTGCTGCGACTTGATGAGACACTCAGAGAGCGCGTGATTGGCCAGGACAATGCAGTTGAATTGGTCACACAGGCTGTATGGCGCGCAAGAGCAGGCATCAAAGATGAACAGAAGCCGATTGGCTCATTCATTTTCCTTGGACCGACTGGAGTAGGGAAGACGGAGCTGGCAAAAGCATTAGCAGCCAACTTGTTTGATTCCGAGGATCATTTCATCCGCATCGATATGTCGGAATATATGGAAAAGCACAGCGTTTCGAGACTGGTCGGGGCACCTCCGGGATATATCGGATACGAAGAAGGAGGCCAATTGACGGAAGCGGTCAGAAGAAATCCTTATTCAGTTGTTCTTTTAGATGAAATTGAAAAAGCGCATCCGGATGTAGCGAATATTTTGCTGCAGATCTTGGATGACGGCCGCATTACGGACAGTCAGGGCAGACTGGTGAACTTTTCCAATACAGTGGTGATCATGACCTCAAACATCGGTTCCGCTTTCATTACGGATGTCCGTGACGACAAGGCCATCGATGATATTGTCATGAGCGAGCTAAGAAAGCACTTCAAACCAGAACTATTGAATCGTATTGACGACATCGTCATATTCCACGCACTCAATGAATCACATTTTATGGGCATTGCGAAAAAGATGATTGCTGAACTAGCGAAACGAGTGAAATCGCAGCATATTGATCTCGAGGTAGATGATGCAGTTCTCGAATACATCATCGAAGCAGGCACGGATGCGATGTTCGGAGCAAGGCCGCTAAAACGTTTTATCCAGCGAGAAATTGAAACCCGGATTGCGAAAGAATTGATCAAGGGTGAAGTTGCCCCTCATACCGTTTTGCACGTGAAAATGGAAGAAGGACAATTGAAAATCGACAAAAAAGAAGCTTGAACCCGCTAAGGGCTCAAGCTTCTTTTTTTTAGTGTTTGTCTGCTACTGGCTGGTCAGGCATCAAAGCTGAAGCAATAAAGATCAAAATTGATACGGCGACTGAGATGTACACCCCAAGCATGAAATCAAACGGTACGTTCTGAACAGCGCTTACAACGTAATTTAAAAGGGAAATTAAAAGAAATGACCATATGAATGTTCCAATATATTGCATCTGTTTTCACCTCAACATAGAATATCTATCTTAATCATATCATAAGGACATGAAGACAGAAAGAATGATTCAAGAATTTGCTGATATTTTGTCGGAACTATGTCAGGAAGTTGTGAAATGGGAAGAATTCAAGTATAGTTGTTACCAGGTACTAATAATTGATGTCAATTGAAATGAGGGACCACTTATGAATGCAGGAATAATCGGTATAGGCAGGTGCTTACCGGAACATAGGCTTACGAATTTCGACCTGGAAAAACGGATGGATACCAACGATGAATGGATCCGGACGATGACTGGGATCCAAGAGCGGAGAATAGCATCGGATGACCAAGATACGTCACACATGGCACTCGAAGCAGCAAAAAAAGCCATTGAAGATGCAGCGATTGATCCAGCTGAAATCGGCCTGATCTTAGTGGCTACGGTAACTCCGGATCAGCCATTTCCGTCAATGTCATGTACGATTCAGCAAGAATTGGGGGCTGTCAATGCTGCTGCAATGGATTTATCCGCTGCCTGCGCAGGCTTTATGTACGGGGTTGTTACCGGAAAGCAGTTCATCGATTCGGACGTTTACAAGTATGTGTTGGTCGTGGGAGTGGAGAAACTATCCAAAATCACCGACTGGGAAGATCGAAACACGGCTGTCCTTTTTGGCGATGGTGCCGGAGCAGTGATACTTGGAAAAGTATCAGAAGGCAGAGGGATTCTTTCTTTTGAACTTGGGGCAGATGGAACTGGTGGAAAGCATTTATATCAGGATGATAAAGATCATTTGATTATGAATGGAAGAGAAGTATTTAAATTCGCTGTTCGCCAAATGGGGGAGTCAGCGGTGAATGTTATTGAAAAAGCGGGATTGACCAAAGAAGCAGTAGATTTTCTGGTGCCGCATCAAGCGAATATCCGAATCATGGAGGCATCCAGAGTTCGTTTGGATTTACCGCTCGAAAAAATGTCCAAAACTATCCATAAATATGGCAATACCTCTGCAGCTTCTATTCCAATTTCGTTAGTGGAGGATGTTGAAGAAGGCCGGGTCAAGGACGATGATGTGATTGTCATGGTCGGTTTTGGCGGAGGCTTAACTTGGGGCGCGATAGCAATGAGATGGGGCAAATAATAGCATATGCGAAAGGAAGAAAATAGAATGGCGAATCGTCGTGTAGTAGTAACAGGTTTGGGAGCGGTCACACCTCTTGGAAATAATGTAGAAACAACGTGGGAATCAGTAAAAACAGGGAAATCAGGAGTCGGGCCGTTAACGCGTCTTGACGCCGATCTATATCCGGCAAAAGTGGCAGCAGAAGTACAGGATTTCGATATTGAAAAATACATTGAAAAAAAAGAAGCGAGAAAAATGGACCGCTTTACCCATTATGCTTTGGCTTCTTCGATTATGGCGATGGACGATGCCGGATTAAAGCTTGACGACAAGACGGCTTTACGCACAGGTGTATGGATCGGATCCGGAATTGGCGGAATGGAAACCATTGAAAACCAGATGGATATCATGAACAATCGTGGCGTCCGTCGGGTCAGTCCGTTTTTTGTGCCGATGATTATTCCCGATATGGCTTCCGGTCAAGTCTCCATTTATTTTGGTGCTAAAGCCATCAATTCTTGCTCAGTTACCGCCTGCGCTTCTGGTACAAATTCCATTGGAGATGCTTTCAAAGTGATTCAGCGCGGGGATGCGGATGTGATGATTACAGGTGGAGCCGAAGCGCCGATCACAAGACTATCAGTGGCAGGTTTCACTGCGAACACGGCTCTGACTACAAATCCGGATCCTGCGACAGCTTCCCGTCCATTCGATAAAAATCGGGATGGCTTTGTCATCGCCGAAGGGGCCGGGGTGTTGATCATCGAAGAATATGAACACGCCAAAGCCCGCGGCGCAAAAATCTATGCTGAAATTGTTGGCTATGGTTCTACAGGGGACGCCCATCACATCACTGCACCTGCACCGGGTGGAGAAGGCGCAGCCCGAGCAATGGTACAGGCTCTTGAAGATGGCGGAGTGCAAAAAGAAGAAGTTGGCTATATCAATGCCCACGGAACGAGCACACCGTTCAACGACAAGTTTGAGACGATGGCTGTTAAATCCGTATTTGGCGATCATGCTTATAAACTTGGGATGAGTTCCACTAAATCGGTTACCGGACATTTGCTTGGTGCTGCTGGTGGAATCGAAGCGATCTTTACGGCGCTTGCTTTAAAAGAAGGCATTATGCCTCCGACGATGAATCTGGAAACGCCAGATGAAGAATGTGATTTGGATTACGTTCCAAACAAATCACGAGAACGAGAATTATTGTATGCAATGAGCAATTCACTTGGATTTGGTGGACACAATGCTTCATTGGTATTTAAGAAATATGTCTAAAAAACGTTCAACACTATAAAAAAGAAAAAACATCTTCTGATTTAAGAAGATGTTTTTTCTTATTCTAAAAAAACATCATAAAATAGAGAAACTTATCATATAATCCAAAAGACTCACCAACCCTTGGAATGTAAGGGTTTTCATTGCGGATTTGTCAAAATCGGATGAGTATTTGAACAATTACAAAATATATATTGCTTTTGAAATGTTTTTGTAATAATATTTACGTAGTAGGTCATCAAGTAAGTCGAAGTAACGCAATAACAATGTGTTGGAAACTGTGTTTAAAGTAACAGTGAAACTCGAAAAAAATAAGTCAAAGGGATGCTTTATTCACAGAATAGAAAACCAGTCTGTTTTGAAAATGAATAGTGAATGTTTTGTCTACGGACATTAAAATTTTTTAACTGATACTAGTTCAGATTAAAGTGAAATCGCAGTAAGGGGGATAATCTTGAGTGACGTTTTGTTAGACATCAAGAATTTAACTACTTCGTTCAGAATTAGAGATGAATATCATGCAGCAGTAGATGACGTCTCGCTAACAGTCAGCAAAAATGAAGTGCTTGCTATCGTAGGTGAATCAGGATCCGGAAAAAGCGCATTTGCGTTTTCTATCATGGGGCTTCACAACAGAGCTAAAATTGAAGGTGAAATCTTCTACAAAGGAAAAGACATAGCCAATGCACCTGCCTCGGAGATGAAAAAACTGCGCGGTAAGGACATGGGAATGATCTTTCAGGATGCGCTATCAGCATTAAATCCTTTGATGGTAGTCGGAGCACAGATTGACGAAGCAATTTATCTTCACAACCCGAAAATGTCTAAAGACGCCAGAAAAAAACTTGTTATCAAATTATTGAACCAGGTCGGCATTCCGCGCCCTGAAAAAACGTATGAATTATATCCACATGAACTGTCGGGTGGTATGAGGCAGCGTGTGGTCATAGCGATGGCCATTTCCAACCAGCCTGAAATTTTAATCGCTGATGAGCCAACGACTGCGCTCGATGTGACCATTCAGTCCCAGATTTTAGATTTGATCAAAGACTTGAAATCACAAATGCATGCTGGAATCATACTAATCACGCACGACATTGGCGTTGTAGCAGAAATGGCAGATCGTGTGGCCGTTATGTATGCAGGGCAGATCGTAGAAGTGGCTGATGTTTTCACCTTGATGGAGAATCCGCAGCACCCCTATACAAGATCATTATTGAATTCGATACCAACAGCTTCAGAACTAAAAAGGAAACTTCATGTAATTCAAGGAGTTGTGCCATCTTTGCAGAACCTGCCAAGAACCGGCTGCCGTTTCGCCTCCCGTATTCCATGGATAGACGAATCCGCGCATGAAGATAATCCAGTTATGCACGAAATCAGTCCTGGCCACTTTGTAAGGTGTACATGCTACAAACATTTTGACTTCCCCGAGCAGTCTAAGCCGGAGCAGACTAAGGAGGAAGAAAGCTATGTCGCTAATTAGAGTGGAAGATTTAAAAGTCCATTTCCCGGTGAGAGGCGGCGTGTTCCAGACGGTTCAAGATCATGTGAAGGCCGTTGATGGGGTATCGTTCTCGATCGAACCTGGACAAACGTATGGCTTGGTCGGAGAATCCGGATCAGGTAAAACTACAACAGGGCGCGCAATCATCGGTTTGAATTCCATAACATCCGGGAAAGTGCTGTTCAACAATGAAAACTTGGCAGATATCAGCAAAAAACAATATAAAGAAATCCGTAAAGACATTCAAATGGTTTTCCAAGATCCATTTTCCTCATTGAATCCGAAAAAGCGGGTTTCTGATATCGTTGCTGAGCCATTAAGAAATTTTGAAAACCTTTCAGCAAAAGAAGAAAGAATGCGCATTCAGGAATTGATGGAACTGGTCGGACTGAGCCCTGAATCGATTTACAAATATCCTCATGAATTTTCAGGCGGACAACGCCAAAGAATCGGAATTGCCAGAGCGATCGCATTAAAGCCGAAATTGATCATTGCGGATGAACCGGTTTCAGCTTTGGACGTTTCTGTTCAAGCCCAAGTCTTGAACTTTATGCAGGAAATCCAGAAAGAATTGAATTTAACGTACCTTTTCATAAGTCATGACCTGGGTATTATCAGACATATGTGTGATCATATCGGAATCATGTATAAAGGCAGATATGTCGAACAGGGTACAGCGGATGAAATATTCAATGACCCTCAGCATATCTACACAAAACGGCTGATTGCAGCTATTCCGGATGTTGATCCAAGACAACGGGACAAGCATTTGGAAAATCGCAAATTGGTGAAAGCAGAATACGACAGACTCGAAAAAGACTTCTTTGATCCTGAAGGTCTGCCATACTCATTGAAATCAATTTCCGATACACACCAAGTAGCATTACCTGAGAAAGGTTGACTGGCATGTGGAAATTAATTGTACGCAGGGTTTTCGTTACAATCCCTCAAATTATTCTATTAAGCATTTTAGTGTTTTTATTGGCTCAGGCAATGCCGGGAGACGCTTTAACCGGTTTGATCGATCCAAATATGGACCGCGCAGCGGTAGAGCTGATGCGAGAACGTCTCGGATTAAACAACCCTTGGTACGTTCAATACTTTGATTGGATTAGAGGAGTAGTTCAAGGGGACTTCGGACAATCATTCCGATTTAGGATGCCGGTAACCGACTTGATCGGCGAACGTATGCTAAATACATTCTGGCTGAGTATAGTGACGCTGATATTTACATATTTAATCGCGATTCCATTGGGCATCACAAGCGGACGTTTCAATGATACATGGTTGGACCGCGCAATCACAGGCTATACTTACCTCGGATTCGCAGCACCACTATTCATTTTCGCTTTGATCATGCTGTTTGTTTTCGGTTTCCAGTTAAGCTGGTTCCCGACAAGCGGAAGTGTGAGGCCAGGACTCACACCGGGTTCCCTGGATTATGTATTAAGCAAATTCTATCATTTGATCCTGCCGGCATTATCAATGGCTTTGATCACCACGGTATCGACCGTGCAATATTTAAGAAGTGAAATTATTGATACTAAACAAAAAGAATTCATCGTTACTGCCAGAGCTAAAGGTGCTTCAGAGTCGCGTGTTTACAATCGACACATTTTACGTAACTCTCTATTGCCGATTGCAGCGTTCTTTGGATATGAGATTACTGGACTGATTGGCGGAACGATTTTTATCGAAAGTATCTTCGGTTATCCGGGGATGGGCCAATTATTCTTGTCATCCATCTCTTTACGGGATTTCAGCGTAATGACAGCATTGGTTCTTTTGTTTGGGATTGCAGCCATTCTTGGTGCTTTGATTTCAGATATTATCTTAAGTTTGGTTGATCCACGAATTCGCATAAAATAAGACTCGATGACTTTGAGGTGAAAAGAATGAGTAAGAATAAGGACGGTATAGCTCCAAGCCTTCCGAAAGACTTAGGAAAAAGTCCATCGGGCATGAATGTCCTTTTGCGTGAACTCGTTAGGGACAAAGTCGCTTTTATTTCACTATTATTTCTAATAATAGTTGTGACGTTGGTATTTGGAGCTTCAATAGTGCTGGATCAAGCAGCAATCGTAACTGTAGATTTATTCGCTCTTTATCAGCCCCCATCAGCTGAATATTGGTTGGGGACCGATTACGGCGGTAGAGATATATTCGGCCAATTAATTATTGGTACACGAAATTCTTTGGCAATTGGAATATTGGTAACATTGATGTCAGGTATCATCGGAATATTGGTTGGTCTGTTTTCAGGATACTATGGCGGCACGGTGGATAACGTCTTTATGAGATTTGTGGATTTCTTTATGGTCTTGCCCACTTTGATGATTGTTATCGCTTTTGTTACTGCTGTTCCAGGATATAGCATCGTATCATTTTCTTTGATCATGACAGCATTTCTATGGATGGGAATTGCCAGGCTGATCCGCTCGAAAGCATTGCAGGAAAAAGAGCTGGATTATGTCAAAGCTTCAAAAACGCTTGGCACATCGGATTTAAAAATAATCTTTACGCAAGTGTTGCCAAACCTGAGTTCCATCATCATCGTAACGATGACGTTGAATTTAGCGGCAAATATCGGGATTGAGTCCGGACTTTCATTTCTTGGATTCGGATTTCCTGAAGACACTCCAAGTTTGGGCACCTTGATCAGTTATGCAAGAAACCCGCAAACTTTGGAACTTAGATGGTGGATCTGGTTACCCGCATCGGTACTGATTTTAGTGCTTATGCTAAGCATAAATAATGTCGGCCAAGCGCTTAAGCGTGCAACTGACGCAAGGCAAAGAAGAGGGTAATAAAAAAAGAGGGGGAGGCATTAATGGAGGAGAAACTATCATCTATTAGATTTTTGTTCTTGAGTGGGCCATTGATGCAAGGTAAGAAAAAAAGCACCAAAATTTGGGAGGAGATGTAAGAATGGGAAAGAATAATTTATCCAGGTTTTTACTAATGCTAATGTTGGCATTTGTACTTGTTCTAGCAGCATGTACTGGAGGAGACGATGAAACAACAACCACGGATCCTGCAGACGGCGATACGGACTCAACTGAAGAAACAGATGATGCAGAAGGCGAAGATGATGGGTTGTATTCCATCGACGATTTCAGCAATATCAAGACTAACGAAGGTGACGCTCTTGAAGGCGGCACAATCACATACGGCCTTGTTTCAGACACTGTTTTCGAAGGTACGCTAAACTATAACTTCTATTCTGGTAACCCGGATGCGATGGTTCTTCAATGGTTTGACGAGCCTTTGTTAACTTGGGACGAGAACTATGTTTACACGAACGATGGAGCTGCAACATATGAAGTTTCAGAAGATGGCCGTACATTCACATTTGAAATCGGCGACAATGTAAACTGGCATGATGGTAACCCCGTTACTGCTGAAGACTGGGCTTTTGCTCACGAAGTAATTGGCGATGCTGATTATGATGGTCCCCGTTACAACTCAGATTTCACAAATATTGAAGGTATGGAAGAATACAGAGCGGGCGATGCGGATTCCATTTCAGGAATCAACGTAATCGACGAAAAAACGCTTGAAATCACGTATATCCAATCTACTCCTTCTTTGATCACTGGTAGTATCTGGACATACCCGTTGGCTAAGCATATCTTTGGCGACATGGAAGTTGCAGACATTTCATCTTCTGATGAAGTTCGCAGCACCCCAATCGGTTTTGGACCTTTCAAAGTTGATAGCATTGTACCAGGCGAATCAGTAACTTTCTCTAAAAACGAAGATTACTGGCGCGGAGAACCAAACCTTGATGGTGTTACGCTAAGAGTTATCAGCGAAGCGACTGTTGTTCAAGAATTGTCAACAGGCGGAGTAGATTTGGTCAGCGCATTCCCGGTTGATCAGTATCCAGACAACTCTGACATGTCCAACGTTGAATACCTAGGAAACATCGATCGTGCTTACACGTACATCGGTTTCAAACTTGGTTCATGGGACGCTGAAAATGACGTAGTAGCTTATGACCCTGAGAAAAAAATGGGCGATGTTGAATTGCGTAAAGCAATGTGGCACGCTGTTGACAACGAAACTGTTGGAGAGCGTTTCTATAACGGATTGCGCTGGAATGCAACAACTTTGATTCCGCCATCCCACCCTGAGTTCCACGATGATTCTAACGAAGGCCGCGCATATGATCCAGAAGTAGCAAATCAGATTCTTGATGATGCAGGCTATGTGGATACAAATGATGATGGTTTCCGTGAAGATCCAGAAGGCAATGAATTAGTGATCAATTTCGCTTCAATGACTGGTGGAGATATTGCTGAACCATTGGCAAGATACTATGTTCAGTCTTGGGAGCAAATCGGTTTGAATGTTAATCTTGAAATGTTAGAGTTCAACTCTTTCTACGATAAAGTAGGTAATGGTGGAGAAGACGATCCTGACCTTGATGTATATCAAGCGGCATGGGGAGTAGGGATTGATGTAGACCCTTCAGGTCTATATGCAGCAAATGCTCTTTATAACTTTGCGCGTTGGGAAAATGAAGAAAACGAAAGACTATTGGCTGAAGGCGTTTCAGAAGACGCGTTTGACCTTGAGTACCGCCAAGAAATCTACAACGAATGGCAGCAATTGATGGTTGACGAAGTTCCAGTATTCCCAACACTTTACCGTGCAGTATTGAACCCGGTCAACAACCGTATTCATAACTATGCGATCGGTGATGGACACGGCGTTTATCTTCACGAGTTGGCAGTAACAGAAGAATCAGCAATCACTGCTGAATAATCCGATTATTCGCCAGTACAATCAAAGAGGTGCATGGAGTCAATCCATGCACTTCTTTTTTTTATGTCGAAAAGTATATAAGTTTGAACAAACCATGACCTCCGTGTTCATGGTTTTTTTCTGGGATGACTTATGAGGAGAGGAGTGGTCGCTTGGCGCTCAGTCCATTCATATCTGCGTGGAGTGAATTTGATGAAGTGCCTGTTGAAAAAATGAAACTACATGATTGGATGTGAAAAATGCATGATGAAGTGGTGGAAGTGCCGGTTGAAAGCTGGAAAGTCCATGATAGGAAAGGAAAAGAGCCTGTTAAGAAATTTCTATCCGCTTCGCTGCTCGGGGGTGCTTCCATGCCAGCTTTGCTGGGGCTGTCTTATCGCTCCAGCACCCCCTGAGCGCAGCTCAGCTGGAGAATGGGGGTACTAAGTTAGTGGCCGCTGAAATATTGTAAGGGACCTTCTTTTGCGATGGTGATTTATGAAGAGTGAGCTGGTCACGTCGCGCCCAGCCTCCTGGTGTAGGCGTGGAGTGGATCTTGAGGGAAGTGGATTTGGTGCAGAGCCTGTTGAAAATCTGCTGGACTGAATTCAGAACACAAAAAAGAGATTGCCAAAGGCAATCTCCTTCTATTATATAGACTGTTTATTTCCGTTTGCGTCCGAGTCCCATTCCATTTTCCATTTTACGCAACGTTTTGTTTGCAAGGAAATTGGCTTTCTCTGCTCCTCTATCAAGCACTTCATCCAATTCCACGGAGTCCAGCAATTCATAATAACGTTCCTGGATTGGGGCCAAATGCGCCATTACCGCTTGGGCTACGCCAGCTTTAAAATCGCCGTACCCTGCGCCTGAGTATTTCTCCACCAGCTCTTCGATGCTCTTTTCAGTCAAAGCGGCCTCAATCGTCAACAAGTTGGAAACTCCAGGTTTATTGACCGGATCGAATTTGACGATGCCTTCTGAATCCGTGACTGCACTTTTGATTTTTTTCTCAATAGTCTTTAAATCATCCAGTAACGTGATCATGGACTTTTTGTTTGGATCGGATTTGCTCATTTTTTTGGAAGGGTCCTGAAGTGACATGACGCGAGCTCCGTGCTTCGGAATGCGAATTTCAGGAATCGTCAATACTTCATTGAACTTCTTATTGAATCTCTCCGCGAGATCTCTTGTCAATTCAATATGCTGTTTTTGATCGTCTCCAACGGGGACAATATCTGTTTGGTACAACAGAATGTCAGCGGCCATTAAAGGCGGATAGGTTAGTAAACCGGAAGAAACCGACAAGTTCTTTGCTGATTTGTCTTTGTATTGGGTCATACGCTCAAGTTCACCGATTGTCGAGATGCACTGCATCATCCAACCAGCCTGTGAATGAGCTGGAACCTCGGACTGGATGAACAAAGTCACTTTCTGAGGGTCGATGCCGACGGCTAAATACAGGGCAGCCAGAGACTTGATGTTCTTGCGCAGCTCCAGCCGGTCTTGCGGCATTGTAATAGCGTGCTGATCGACGATGCAGAAAATACAATCATATTCATCTTGCAGGTCTGTAAATTGTTTGAAAGCACCGATGTAATTTCCTAATGTCACGGTACCGGTAGGCTGTATGCCTGAAAAAATCTTCTTCTTCATTGTCAAGAATCCTCCTCTATAAAAAAACACAACACACATCCCTTGTGTAAGGGACGAATGATGTGTTTTCCGCGGTACCACCCTAGTTGCCATGAACGGCCACTCTTCTTCGTAACGTGAAGAATACGGAATCGGCTAGTGTGCTCCTCACCGGTTCAGCTCCAAAGTCCATTCAATGCTCTTATCCGTCTGTTTTCAGCTACCACAGACTCTCTGCAAAGGATCAAGATGCACCTACTCTTCTTTATCATCGCTCTGTTATTATATATACAAGTATAGTATAAAAGGGCAGGGAAGTGCAATATGGGATGATGCCCCAAAATTGGCAACTGATCGAATATTCCTTCCAATTCATTGAAAAAATGATAAAATAAAAGGAGAAGAAGATTAGAGAGGGTGTATGAAGAAAATGAAATGGTCGAAATGGGCAGCAACTGGTGTACTCCTTGCAAGTACACTGTTCGGAGCCAGCGCGGTTGGTGCTGAAGAAGAAAACAAAGAATTCACGTCCCGTACATACTCAACTATGGAAATGCCATCAGAAATAATCACGTCTTCGGATTTATATCGCTTCAATTCGGGTTTGACTTTTGAATATCCGGATGCAGTCAGAGGTATTTTTGTGACAGCACACTCAGCTGGTGGAGAACGTTTTGCAAGATTGATTGATATGCTTGATAATACCGAACTGAATGCAATGGTCATTGATATAAAAGAAGATTTTGGATATTTGACTTATATGCCAGAAGAAGGTTCCGAACTGGCGGAATACGGCATCGGAAAACCTTATATTAAAGATCCGAGAGCTATGCTTGAGGAGTTGGAAGAAAAACAGATCTATCCAATCGCTAGAGTAGTGGTTTTCAAAGACTCAGTCTTAGCCGAAAGCCGTCCGGACCTTTCGTTTACAGAGGGAAGCCAAGTCTGGAAAAACAGAAGAGGGGAAGCATTTGTAAATCCATATTCTAAAGAAGTATGGGATTATAATGTGGCTATTGCCATAGAAGCGGCGAAGATGGGTTTTCAGGAAATTCAGTTTGATTACGTGAGGTTCCCTGAAGGGTTTGAAAACCGGGCAGATGCGCTCCAGTATTCCAGAGGTGAATATGAAGACGCAGATCCGGAAGCAACAAATACCAGAGTGGATGCTGTAACCGACTTTGTGGCTTATGCACGTGAGCAACTGAAGCCTTATGATGTGGATGTATCCGTGGATATTTTCGGATATGCTGCGACTTTGGATGAAGCTCCGGGGATCGGCCAGAACTTTTCCAGAATATCCGATAACGTAGATGTCATTTCATCCATGATTTATCCAAGCCATTGGACTACCTACTTTGGCATAGTAAAACCGGATTTAGAACCCTATAAATTGGTAGCTGAATATGCAAAAGTGGAAAATGAAGTTTTGGGTCAATTGGAGAACCCTCCGGTATCACGGCCGTGGATCCAGGATTTCACCGCTTCTTATCTTGGGGCCGGGAATTATATGCGATATGGCAAAGCTGAAGTGGAAGCGCAGATCAAGGCGTTGAATGAGAACGGAATCGACGAGTTTCTCTTATGGAACGCCGGGAATACCTATACACAAAATGTAGATTACACGCCATGAGCAAGCCATTTCAATTAGAAAGTCCAATCCTTTGATTGGGCTTTTTTTCTTTGAAACTTTTTTTCAATTGGAACGTACTATTATATAAGACGTGTTTTCAAAAAGAATAAGTAATTGAGAATAAATATTTTGAAAAAATTGTTTATCGTCCCTTTTATAAGGGTAAATTTATTAAAGAATGGCTCATAAACTCAATTATATCCATACTGTGACAAGGGAAATAGATTTTATTTATTTTTCTGCTAATGGTATTTAAATTAGAATCTATATATTGTATAATATTCGTAAGGCTTCTAAATTAGAGTGATTCTTATTTAATAACAGATTATCTAAATCAATTATGAATCCGAAAGGAAGTGTTTTATATGATGGTCACATTATTTACATCACCTAGCTGTACTTCTTGCCGTAAAGCCAAAGGCTGGTTGGAAGAACATGATATCCCATATACAGAACGCAATATTTTCTCAGAGCCACTTACAATCAGTGAAATTAAAGAGATTCTGAGAATGACCGAAGATGGAACGGATGAAATCATTTCGACACGTTCTAAGATTTTCCAAAAATTGAATGTCGATGTCGAAAGTCTGCCACTTCAACGCCTGTATGAGTTGATCCAGGAGCATCCCGGATTGCTTCGCCGCCCAATCATCATGGATGAAAAAAGGTTGCAGGTCGGTTACAACGAAGATGAAATCCGCAGGTTCCTACCGCGTAAAGTCCGAGCTTATCAATTGTTGGAAGCTCAGCGCCTGGTGAACTAAAATGTTTATAAGCTGCCCGGTCTTTATGTCAATTCATAATGGATCAATGGGCAGCTTTTCTCTACCCTCAATGTGTTGCATTTAGCCATCGTATGGTCTAAACTACAACATAACTTAATTATTAAGCCACAGGCAGAAACTTTCACTTTCACCCGATTAAAAGATATAATTATTGTAGAAGTATAGCAGAACTTTTGAGGCGGATCCTCTTAGTCCATTCGAAAGGAGAGGTGTAAAATGGAAATAGAACGCATAAACGACAACACAGTAAAAATTTACATTTCCTATCTCGACGTTGAAGAGCGAGGTTTTAGCCGTGACGAAATCTGGTTTAACAGAGATAAAAGTGAAGAGCTTTTTTGGGAAATGATGGATGAGGTAAATGAAGAAGCCGATTTCGCCATGGAAGGACCGTTGTGGATCCAAGTCCAAGCAATGGATAAAGGCCTTGAAGTTACTGTCACTAAAGCACAGTTGACGAAAGACGGACAAAAACTTGATATGCCGGATGATATAGAAGAACGCCGGAAAATGTTTTCCGGAGATGATATACCAGCACATGATTTTGATGAATTTGAGCCGGTGTTCAATGAGACTGATTCCAAGAATCTTGAATACACCTTTATTCTCGAGGAATTGGATGAGTTATTGCCAATTGCACGCCGCTTACAATATATACCGTTAGAATCCATGCTTTACCATTTTGAAAATAAATACTATTTATATGTGAAATTTGATGAGATTCTTCATTCCAGTGATGAAGTCAAAAATCATGTAAGTGTAGTTTCCGAGTATTTGCAAAGCTCTCCTGTTACGATCCACCGACTGGAAGAGTATGGCAAACCAATTTTCAAAGAAGATGCGTTATCAAATACACTGCATTACTTCGGTTAAGATTCCCATTAAGGGAATCTTTTTTTTTGTAATGATTGATTTGTTGCCGAATTATTTTTACAATTGAAAAAGAAAGGGGGAATTGGCATACTAACCGCTTTGACGTCCAATGAACAATTGTTTTACTTAACCAACGATTATACAGCTGATGAATTGAAACAGTTAAGGCAAGCTCAGCGATTCTATTGCCCGGTTTGCCGCAGCGATTTAATCTTAAAAGTTGGCCAACTCAAGATCCCGCATTTTGCGCATCGAGCTTCCAGCCTGTGCGAATCGTTCAGTGAACCTGAATCTCCGAATCATCTTCAAGGTAAACTTCTACTATATCAATTCTTCAAAAGTAAAAACCACTTCGTTGAACTAGAAAAATTTCTTCCTTCCATCAAACAGCGGGCAGATGTCTTAGTGGACAACTGCTTGGCTGTGGAATATCAATGCAGCGCAATTTCTCCTTCCGAAATTATCGAAAGGACCTCTGGTTATCGCCAGCTTGGAATTGAAACGATTTGGATTCACCCCGGTAAACCGGGTCTGCTGCCTGGGATTCAATTACTGAAGATCAGGGCATTCGAAAAGACTTTTTCATCTGGCGAAACCCCACAAAGCTTGCTGATGGGCTTTGATCCCGACAATGAAACCTTTGTTTATTATTCCAATCTTTTTTACTTGGGGGGCAACCAATGGATTGGGAAAGTGAGTTATCTTCCGCTGTCGAAACAGGTCTACCCTTTTGCAGTGCCCAAGCGGTTAAAAAAAGCGGAGTTTGATTTGGTGTTTTCATTGTTTAACGCACACCGTGAAAAATTCATCAAGCAACAACTGAAAGCCAGAAACCGATTCGCTAATCCGTTCTGGCGAAGCTGCTATGAGCTTTCACTTGATTTGAATAATTTGCCTGCCAACATCGGAATCCCTTTGCCAGGTTCAGAAGAAATTCCGCTTCATCCTGTACTATGGCAGTTAAAAGTGGCTGAAGCGATAAGGCAAAACAAGTCGGCGGAATCACTTTTGGTTTCCGGCCAACTCTTCTTAAGTAACGGAGCCTCCGAAAGAAAGGTGTTGGCCCTTCTGGAAAAGTATATTAAAATTTACGTGGCGTATAATAATGGGTTATTAGGAAAACATCAATTAAAGGAAAAATTGTATGATTATTATTGCAATATCTTATGAATATTGAGAAAATAGTGTCTAGTTCGACTCCCGAAAGAGTGGAGCAGAGGAGGAAATTGTATGTCAGATAAATTATTATTGCGTGAAGAAGTTCCAGTTGAATGGACTTGGAAGTTGGAAGACATTTTTGAAACGGATTCCGTTTGGGAAGATGAATTCAGTGCGGTTTCTGAACTGGCAAAAAGAGCCGGAGAGTTTCAGGGGAAATTGCAAGAAGGAGCGCAATCACTTTATGACGCTTTAGTTTACAAAGACGAACTTCTTGAGCGCCTGCAAAAGCTTTATACGTATTCACATATGAGATATGACCAGGATACGACCAATTCGAAGTATCAGGCAATGGACAGCCGTGTGAAATCGCTTTATGCGAAGATAGCTGCAGGATTATCTTATCTGACACCGGAAATCCTTGCATTGGAAGAATCGGTTTTAAACTCATACGTACAGGAACATGAAGGATTGAAGTTATACAAGCATGCATTGGAAGAACTGAACACCATGCGTCCTCATATACTGCCTGCAGAACAGGAATCCCTGCTGGCACAATTGTCTGAAGTGGTAAGTGCATCGTCCGAGACATTCGGCATGCTGAACAATGCTGATTTGGAATTTCCCGAGATCGAAAACGAGCATGGTGATAAAGTACAGATCACACACGGCAATTACAGCCGCTTTTTAGAGAGTGGGGACCGCAGAGTAAGGGAAGATGCATTTAAAGCCGTTTATGCCACCTACGGCAAGTTCCGCAACACGTTTGCTTCGACATTGGCAGGCAATGTGAAAAGAGACAATGTCAACGCAAGAATTCGCAATTTCAGTTCCGCCAGAGCCGCTGCATTGGCTGAAAATCATATTCCGGAAACAGTTTATGACAACTTGGTTGAAACTGTGCACAACAATCTCCATTTGCTTCATCGCTATGCAGCACTCCGCAAAGAAGTGCTGGGGATCGATCAAGTCCATATGTGGGATATGTATACCCCATTGGTCAAAGAAGTGAAGATGGAAATTCCTTATGAAAAAGCAACTGGCATTATGCTGGATGGCTTGAAGGCTCTTGGTGAAGAATATGTGGGCCTTGCAGAAAAAGGCATTCAGAATCGTTGGGTAGACGTCAAAGAAAATAAAGGCAAACGAAGCGGTGCTTATTCATCTGGCACTTACGGAACAAATCCTTATATCTTGATGAACTGGCAGGACAATGTGGATAATTTGTATACCCTGGCTCACGAGTTCGGGCACAGCATCCACAGTTATTACACCAGGAATAATCAGCCGTTCATTTATGGCGATTATTCAATCTTTGTTGCAGAAGTGGCTTCTACTACCAACGAAGCGCTGTTGAACGAGCATATGGTCAATAACACGGATGATGACCAGGAGCGCATTTATTTACTGAACCACTGGCTCGACGGTTTCAGGGGAACGGTATTCCGCCAGACCATGTTTGCGGAGTTTGAACACTTGATCCACAAGATGGACCAGGACGGCGAAGCGCTAACGGCTGACCGTTTGACGGAAGTGTATTATGAGCTTAACAAGAAGTATTTTGGAGAAGACGTTGCAATCGATGAAGAAATCGGCCTGGAGTGGGCTCGTATTCCTCATTTCTATTATAATTATTATGTTTTCCAATACGCCACGGGCTTTAGTGCAGCTACTGCTTTGAGCAAAGGAATCCTTGAGGAAGGCCAAGAGGCAGTGGACCGCTTCATCAATGAATTCCTAAAAGCGGGAAGCTCTGATTATCCGATCGAAGTGCTGAAAAAAGCAGGCGTTGATATGACTGACTCAGGTCCGGTCGAAGCGGCTTGTCAAGTATTTGAAGAAAAGCTGGCCGAATTGGAAAAATTGTTGTCCAAAAAACAGCGATAAATGCACCGGAATCATACACACTGTAAAGCGTAAACTGCCGAGAACCTTTTGTTCTTGGCAGTTTTTTTGATGTTTAATGTTTTTGTGAAATAATAATTTAAAAGTCATTTACCATCAGAACCTATAAAATATGACGGATTTGTGAAATTCTTTGTGAAATGTTGCATTAACAATTATTCCATGATAAGGTTAGGTTGTGAAATAAATCACATACAAACATACACCCCTTTGTTTGAGCGTGAACATTTCTCCCATCCCCTTTGTGTTATATAGAAAAGGCGTCTCTCATTTATGGGGGGCGTTTTTCATTGGCATGAATTTCTCTATCAGCGAAGCAAAAGAATGGAATCTTACATACAACTCGGACGCTTTGGTCTTGGCTCCCGCAGCAAGCCGAGAAAATATTCGGCTTACCGCTCCGTCGGCCTACCCCGTAAATGCGTCTGCGTTTATTGTAAATAAACTATAATGATTCCCATAATCAGTTCAAAAATAAAAGCTATTGCCAAATTGGCAATAGCTTTTATTTTGTGGTCCAGAGGGTGTCTTTGGATAAATGGATGCGCTCCAACTTCTGTTGAAGCACTTGTTTTTTCAATTCGCGTTCTGCTGTTTGTTCCGAGATATTATATATCGACGCAACTTCACGTGTTGCCATTGTAGAAAATTTGCTGAACAGTTCATCAAGTGGAGGTGGAGGCTGGCAGTTCAGACTGCGATCTCCAAGCATCTCCTGTAGGATAGTTTTATAAACTTCGTAAGAATAAAGTCCGGAAAGTTTTACCCCTTCATCTTCAATGCATTCATTAAAAAAGACGATGCTGGGAACTTCGGTAATTTCCATTTCGCGTGTGATGTGCAGGTCACATTGAAATGCCTTGGCCGTATGGACAGAATGAAAATCCTTTTCGAACTCCTCTTGGTCAAGATCTGCTTCGGATGCTATTTGAAGCAAAATCAAGTATGAAGAGACATCTTTGGTTTGTAAAAGTATATGTTCCTGCAATTTATGAAGGAATCGGCCTCCGGCTCTTTTTCCCTGCAGTTCAGCCGCTTTTACAGCAACAGAAGCCAAAACCGGGTGCGATAAATTGTCGGATGCAATTTTCACTTCATTGCTGATGGCATTTAAATTGAATAACTTGGTACTCAGCACAACTCGCATCGAAAAGTAATGTCCATATTCAATTTGCAATTTGCGAATGATGGCTTGCAATTCCCAGCAATCAGGATTAAGGGGGTCAACAAATACATAAATTTCCATTGGTTTGCTGCTAGCTGAATTTTCACAAACCGTATGGGCCATATCCATATCGCTCACATAAATTCCTCCTCGCTGTCTGGCTGGTTGACCATGTGGTGCGCCGTCATAACGAGCCGTTTATAGAAGGTTTCACGCATTTTGCCGGACAGTCCAACCTCATCCATTGCCTCAGCCATGCATTCAAGCCAGGCTTGAGCACGAGCCGGCGTAATGGGAAAAGGGTTATGCCGGGCTTTTAGCATGGGATGTCCATGTTCCTCTGAATAAAGGTTCGGCCCACCTAAATATTGGGTCATAAATTGTTTTTGTTTGCGTGCAGTTTCTGTAAGATCACTTGGAAAGATCGGCTTAAGAGTTGGATGATCTGCCACACGTGCATAAAAAGCGTCAATCAGCTGCGACAGTCGTTCCGCACCAATTTCTTCATACGGAATAATCGGTTTTCCAGTCATTATAGTGTCCCCTTTGTGTTAGCTGTAAATTCATTCTATCAACGAAATAATAATTAAACAAACAAATCGATTGAAAGAAGACAAGAGAGTTGGGGCGCCACTATCAACTGAAGCT
>DATHVY010000111.1:0-15285 GCA_035461045.1 Planococcus sp. (in: firmicutes) | reverse complement strand
AAAGGAGAGATTTTGATGAACGCAGATAAAGTATTAGATGCAAAAGGCTTGGCTTGTCCAATGCCGATCGTAAAAACGAGAAAAGAAATGAAAGAATTGGAGTCCGGACAAGTTTTGGAAATCCAGGCAACTGACAAAGGCGCATCAGCAGATTTGGCTGCATGGGCAAGATCAGGAGGCCATGAACTCTTAGAAGAGCAAGTTGATGGTGATGTGCTCAAGTTCTGGATCAAAAAGGGCTGAGAAAAGAAGGACATCATTTGATGTCCTTTTCTTTTTACTTTTTTAATCAACAAGCTTTGCCATGGGTCGAGCGCTTATTCGAAAGGAGGAAACAATTGTGTTGAAGAAATGGATTCCGGCTCTGGAGTGGATGGGGAGCTACAAGAAGTCAGATTTGAGTGGAGACATGAATGCCGGTTTAATTGTAGCCATTATGCTTATTCCACAAGGGATGGCTTATGCGATGCTCGCCGGCTTGCCGCCGGTGATCGGCCTTTATGCCTCGACCATTCCACTAATTATTTATGCTTTGTTCGGTACATCTAGGCAACTGGCAGTCGGACCAGTTGCGATGGTATCGCTGCTTGTGCTCTCCGGAGTCTCATTATTGGCGGAACCTGGTACTGATGAATATATTTCCTTGGTCCTGTTGCTGATGCTGATGATCGGGGTCATTCAATTTTTAATGGGAGTCTTCAAACTAGGTTTCATCGTCAATTTCCTGTCCCATGCAGTCATTAGCGGATTTACATCCGCTGCGGCTATCATCATTGGACTAAGCCAATTGAAGCAATTGATCGGTGTTAGCTTGGAAGCTGATAAGAATGTCTTTTTAATACTCGCCGAAACGGTCCAGAGAGCTGCGGAGATCAATCCCGTGACACTGGCCATCGGACTGGGAAGCATTGTCCTGTTGATTGCAATGAAAAAATATGTCAAAAAAATCCCAGGACCGCTCGTCGTTGTTGTGATAAGCATATTGGCTGTATACTTGCTCAACTTACAGGCACTTGGCGTGAAAATTGTCGGTGAAGTGCCATCGGGCTTGCCGTCTCTATCGATGCCGGCCTTTCAACTCGATGCATTGATTGCGTTGTTGCCAATCGCATTGACGATCTCATTTATCGGTTACATGGAATCGATCGCGATGGCTAAAGCAATCGCAGCGAAAGAAAAATACAAAATAGATCCTGACCGTGAACTGGTCGGACTTGGCTTGGCAAATGTCGGTGGTTCGTTTTTTGCCGGTTATCCCGTAACGGGGGGCTTTTCGCGCTCTGCCGTCAATTACCAGGCGGGTGCGAGAACACCGCTAGCAACAATCATTACCGCATTCCTCATCATATTAACGTTGATGTTCTTTACAGGGTTATTCTATTATTTGCCGAATGCTGTCCTCGCAGCGATCATTATGGTCGCGGTTTACAGTCTGATCGATACGAAGGAAGCGAAATACCTCTTCAAAGTTAATAAAGTAGACGGCTGGACATGGGTGCTGACTTTTTTAGCTACGCTATTGATCGGAATCGAACAAGGGATTATTATCGGGGCAGTATTTTCTCTGATTATTTTCATCCGCCGCAGCGCGTATCCGCATGTAGCGGAACTCGGTTATTTGCCGGAGCAGAAAGTGTTCCGCAATACAAAAAGATACCCGGAAGCTAAAACGGATCCGGAAATACTGATTTTCCGAGTGGATGCATCCTTGTATTTTGCCAATATGACATTTTTGGAGGAGCAATTGTCTTTAAGAATTGCAGAGAAACCGGATACTAAATGGGTGATTTTTGATTTTTCCAGCATCAATTCAATAGATGCTGTAGCTGTTCATGAATTGGAAGTGCTCATGGAGCAATACCATACCGCAAATGTGGAAATTGTCTTTGCCGGAATTAAAAACACGATTCTTGACGTACTGAAACGCGCAGACTGGGACAAGAAGTACAGTGATCGAATTCGCTATATGAACATTCAGGAAGCATTGTCTTCCATCAAAGATGAGGAGGGGTAAAAGTGAAAAGCATGGAATTGAAAAGGCAAAACGAAGAATTCATTCAAAGGATTAAAGCAGAGGATCCATCGTATTTCGATGAACTGAAGAAAGGGCAAACGCCCGAATACTTTCTTTTGTCTTGCAGTGATTCGCGAGTCAGCCCGTCCATCATCATGCAAATGCCGCTCGGCAACATGTTTATTCATCGCAATATTGCCAACCAAGTAGTCACAGAGGATGAAAGTTTCTCAGCCAGTTTGTATTTTGCGCTGCAGCATTTAAATGTCAAAAAGGTTGTCGTAAAAGGACATACTGGCTGTGGTGGTGTTAAAGCCGCTTGGGAGGGGAACGAAGAACCTGAACTTAAGAAGTGGCTTGGCCATATCAGGAAAGGCTTGCCGGAGGCAAAGGATGATGCGGAGCAGGATCTCGATGAACTGGCGAAACTGAATGTGATGAGCCAAGTCGACAATTTGCTCAAGCACCCGGTATTCCAGAAATACGGAGGAGACGTCGAAGTGTCCGGCTGTGTTTTCCACATAGAAACCGGGGAATTAGAGGAAATCTATCCTGAATAAGATTTTGATTGCAAAAAGCAGCGACCTTCTTTTTTTAGAAGGCCGCTGCTTTTTTTAATACGTTAAATGTTTCTATTCAACATTCGCAATCCGTTTAATATGACCAAAATGGTGCTGCCTTCATGACCGATAACTCCAATTGGAATGGTGATGTTTTGCATGAAATTCAGGGTCAGTAATACAATGATGACCCCGACTGAAAAATACATATTCTGCTTGATGATTCTCTCCATTTTTCTGGACAGGCGGATGGCATAGGAAATGCGCGATAAATCATTTTTCATCAAAATCACATCCGCGGTTTCGAGTGCAACATCTGTTCCTTCGCCCATGGCAATGCCTGTGGTGGCGATTGCAAGCGCCGGCGCGTCATTGATGCCATCACCGGTCATTGCAACATACTCGTATTCCTCAATCAATTTTCTCAGTTCTGTAACCTTGTCGCCCGGCATACAGCTTCCCACGAACGCGTCGACTCCACATTCCTCCGCGATGATTTTGGCCGTCTTTTGGTTGTCGCCTGTAAGCAGGATACAGTATATCCCCCTGTCCTGCAGCTCACGAACCGTAGTTTTCGCATTGCTTCGAACGGTGTCCTTCAGCGAAATGGCTGCTGCAATTCCTTGGTTATCCCTGACAAATGTGACGGTTTTCCCTTCACTGGCCAAGCGGTTCAATAAACCTCCCTGGAAAGCTTCGGCTTCCTCTTCGTTGACAAACGCCGGCTTGCCGATCCGAATTTCTTCTCCATTGATGATCGATTTCAATCCATTGCCCGGTACATCTGTGATATTCAGATTTGGCAAGGGCTCAATTCCCTGAGCCGTAATAAATTCGGTGATGGCTTTGGCAAGCGGATGATTGGACTGTCCTTCGATTCCAGCAATCTTCTCCATGAGTTCGTTCGGATCAAGCCCTTCACGAATGTTGAAATCAGTGACTTGCGGTCGTCCGCGAGTCAGTGTGCCTGTTTTATCGAACGCGATTGCTTTAACCATGCTCAGATTTTCTAAATGGACACCGCCTTTGAAAATAATGCCGCTCCTTGCGCCGTTGGATATGGCGGCGAGCGTAGCGGGCATGATTGATGCCACAAGCGCGCACGGTGAAGCAACGACGAGTAGGAGAATGGCGCGGTAAAAAGTGGTATTCCAATCCCATTCAAACAGATAATGAGGCAAAAACAGCATAAAAACGAATACGATCAATACCACGTTGACGTAGCGGCCTTCGAACTTTTCGACGAATTGCTGGGAAGGAGGTTTTTCACTTTGGGCAGACTGCACGAGATCAATGATTTTCTGGACCAATGTCTCAGAATTTGGCTTGGTCATTTCCATCGTGATAGCCCCGCTTAAATTAACGGTAGATGCGAATAAAAGATCAGATTCATTTTTTGAGACTGGAATGGATTCACCACTGATCGTGGATTCGTCAACGACCGTATGGCCCTTCAGTAATTTGCCATCTGCCGGAATGCGTTCTCCCGGTTTCACAACAAGTTTGTCACCCAACTGCAAGGAGCCGACTCCTACTCGTGTTGTGGCATCCCCCTTCAAAAGCCAGGCTTCTTCCGGCTGGATTTTCATCAGTGCGGACAGTTCTTTCCGACTTTTGTTCACCGTGTAGGTTTCCAAAGCGCCGCTGAGTGCAAAGATGAAGATCAAAATAGCGCCTTCCGTCCAGTATCCAATGATCGAAGCACCAATAGCCGCCAGGATCATCAACAATTCAACATTCGGCTTTTTGTCTTCAATTGTCTTATTCAAGCCATATTTTGCTTTTGCATAGCCACCAATAAGAAAAGCCATCAAATAAGTTGCTACAGAAATGCTGCCATACTCATATGTTTCCAACGAATAAGCGATGACGATCAGGATGCCTGAAAGAATGGCGGCCGCCAGTTCGATCTGAACTTTCCATTTATCCATAAGCAACCTCCTTCTGAAAACGAGCTGATCCATCGGCATATGCTAATGGATGCAGCTCGTTGCTTTCTTTCATTATACTCCGTATTGGCCTTTTACCAACTCCAGAAGTCCTTTATTTTCCAGATATTTTGCCGGTGCCAGGAAAGTCACGGTGATGACGCCCGGATGGCGGCCGACGTCAATCGAGCCGGTGATGGTCGAACGGTTCATGATTTCCGGAACGGAGACGCTGAAGAAGTCAGCTGCGCGTTTCAAACCGTTTTCGGTGGCATCGTTCAAATTTGGACCGGACCCGATAAATGAAATCGGGTAGGATTCCTCGATTTCTCCGACATTCCACTGCTCCGCGATTCTTTTGGCGGAGGCTCTTTCTTCTGCTGTGAACGGCTTGGCAGTGTAAGGGAGATCGTCAATCGTCGGCAGGAGAATCGGGCCGCCGTTGTTCAATCCTTTAATGACATGGACCTGGAGATGGGCGATGCCGGACACGTCGGTCGTGTGGCCGGCGATTTCCCCATTGCCCTGCATGGCATGCATGTCGCCGAGGTAAATGCCGCCGCCCGGCACTTTTACCGGACAAATCAGCACTGCGCCAGCCCGGACCCGATTGACATCCAAGTGGCCGTCCGTCCGGTGCGTTTCCAGTTCTTCCTCGGTACTGGCGTAATCGTGTGGAGCACCGACCAGGAACGAACCAAAATCACCTGCGTTATGCGAATCCGGAGTCGGACGTGAAGGGGTGGTTCCAAGCTGGCCGAGGAAAGGGCGCATGCGTGCCATGATGCCGACAAGATCATGCGGAGCAAAAGTCACGACCGGGTTCTGAACGGATTCGTCCGGAGTTTTCATATAATGCCGCGCATCTTTCGCGATGGTTTCCGCAGCTTCCTTTGTCATGGTCAGACCGACGTCTCCTTTGTCACCAAAAAAGATAGTATAGGCATTTGTAAATATAAAAGGGGTTGCATCCGCTCCACAGTTTTTGCAACGGATCGATTCCATGCCGATGCCTTTAATGACCGTTTCCGGATTTTTGGTTCCGCATTCCGGACACTTTGCAGCCACATAGGCATCGCCATCAAAACGGCCTTCTACCATTTCATCATTGCCGGATGCTGTGGCTTGGGAAGTCACGCTAAGGGAATTGATCCGGACGACTATGGCATCTCCCGGTTCGGCCCCTTCGACGTATACCGGTTTTGTCACTTCATGCCCGCCTTTTAAGCTTGGTGTGATCATCGGCCCCCAGCATCCTGGAGCCGTGTTGGCGATGATATGCCCACCGTCTTTGACAGGTCCGAGCATTTCTTTTTCAGGATCCAGAATTCCATCGACAAACTGGTTGACGAATAACGTCTCGACTGCTTTTTTATTCACATAAATCCTCCTCATAATTTAATATCTGACTATTCTAAATTATATACATCCAAGACAGGCTTTTCCATTTTTCTTGCTTGTCGGCCAGTGTGATATATAATTTGGAAATCAGATAGAGGACATATGCAGACATACCCGATTCAAATGCTGAAATAATAATCGAAACGTTTTGGAACATTGAAGTCTCTAATAGATAAAGAAAGGGTGAGAAGGATGCTGCACGATGAAGAATTAGTCACCGCGGCGATTCGAGGCGATCGATTGGCACTTCAGCAACTGTTGAAGCTGGAGAAAGAGAAGTTATATCGGATGGCATATACATACTTGAAAAACGAAGAAGATGCACTTGAAATATTTCAGCAAACTGTTCTCCAAGCAATAGAGTCAGTGCACCAAGTGAAAGAGCCAGCTTATTTTTCGACTTGGATCACCAAGATTTGCATTAACAAGTCTCTGAAATTATTAAAGAAAAAGAAAAAGCTGGTTGTGATGGATGAAATCGAAGAGCGCAGAACAGCTAGTGCTTCTGTTGATATCGCTCAGCAATTAGATGTGGCAAATGCTCTTGGTCTATTGCCTGATAAATATAAAACTGCTTTAATGCTCAGGTTTTATCAAGACTTTACAGTACGGCAAATCGCAGATGTCCTGGAATGTCCCGAAGGAACAGTTAAAACCTTGATTCACCGTGGATTGGCCTTACTCAAAAAGGATTTGAAGGGAGTGTATGAGGATGAATGGCAAAGAGACTTTAATTAAGAACGCAATGGAATATGTGGAAGTACCTGAAGATCGCCTCGATCAAATAATCGAAGATGCCTTTTGGAATACTGCAGTATCAAAAAAGAAAAAAAAGCGGCGTAACTGGCTGGTTCCACTTGCAGCAGCTTCTCTCTTGTTTGTTGGCATATCCGCTGCATCGCTTTCGGCTTCTCCTGCGCTTGCAAATTACATGTCCCAGCTTCCGGGTATTGGAAATGTGTTTTCCATTTTCGCGGAAGAAGAACCTGGGCTCCAAAATTACGAACGTTTCAGTGAAGAAGTTGGATTGGTTCAAACCAGCCAGGGCATTACGATCCGGCTCGACCAAGCGATTTATGACGGTACGAAAGTGACGTTCACGTATACGGTTACTGCTGACAGAACGCTGGATAGCTCTGCACACCTCACAGGTTTACCTCAACTGCTCGAAGCGGAAGGACCCAATATCAGTACGAATTGGGAACCGGTGGAAGGTGGAATTGCAGGAATGACAGAGATCACCCATCCGGATGAGAAGGCGGCTCAGGTAAATGTGCTTTGGGAGCCTCTAAGCCTTTATACTGAAGATGGCGAGATTGAAGGTGACTGGAAATTCGAATTTGCGGTGGACCAACTGATAAAAGAGCCGATCCTTCTCGATGAAAAAGTGACAAACGGTGATGTGACGGTTCATTTCACTGAAGTGACCCTTACAGCTATCTCAGTGAATGTCACATACCAACAACTGGTGAACCCTGCCTTATTGGAAGAATGGGAACATGTAGAAGCGGAACTGATAGCCCAGGATAATTTAGGGAATGTCTATAAAGTGCCCTATAACGGTGGCAGTACTTATGCGGGAGATCAAACGATTGAGGATATTCATTGGACTGCGACCATGCGGGGTTTACATCCTGAAGCGTCTTCGCTGACTTTTTATCCCTTTGCGCAGATCAGTCGATTCGACATTGAAAAGGGGTCGGAATTCTACCGGGTGGAATTGGATGCGATCGAATTTGATTTGATAGAGGGCACGCATCAGCTCGTCAAAGAACCGGTGTTCCCTGAATTGCCGGAACCGGAAGAAGAGTAAGGACAAAGTTTTTGGAAATAAAGAAGAAAACACCGCTTTCCTTGGCTGGAAAGCGGTGTTTTCATTCGCACAATTATTCCTCTGTTAGTCCTTCATAAATCGTATTGATGTTCCATTCCATCATGTTGAGATAGCTGTCGCCGTCTTCTCCAGGTCTTCCGATCGAGTCAGTGAACACATTGCCTTTAATGTCGACACCGGTTTCACGTGAGACCATTTCCATACTGCGTGGATCGATGGAGGTTTCGAGGAACAAGCCCGTGATGTTTTGTTCTTCGATAATGTCGATGATCCGAGTGATTTGCTGCGGTGTGCCTTCGTTTTCCTGGTTGATTTCCCAGATGTATTCAGCTTGGATATCATAGGCATCGCTGAAATATTTGAATGCCCCTTCGCTTGTCACGATCCAGCGCTCTGCTTCCGGAATTTCATTGTATCGTTCCAGCGCTGTTTCATGAAGAGCTTCAAGTTCTGTAATATAACTTTCCGCATTTGCCTCATAGGCTTCTGCGTTTTCCGGATCGATTTCCATTAAGGCGTCTCTGGCATTTTCCGTGTAAACAATGCCGTTTTGGATATCGAGCCAAGCGTGTGGATCTTCTTCGCCTTCCTGGCCTTCAGTGGTGAGGTACATCGGTTCTACGCCTTCACTCATCCGGAATACAGGCGCATCTTCTCCGGATTTTCCAGCTGTCTCCATTAAACTGTCAAACCATGAGTTGCCGGCTTCGAGATTCAAACCGTTATAAAACACAAGATCTGCGTCGGTCGCTTTTTGAACGTCCTGCGGCAGTGGGTCGTATTCATGAGGATCCGAGCCCACGGGTGCCAGGCTGTGGATTTCCACGTGGTCGCCTCCAACATTTTTGACAATATCGTACAGAATGGAATAGGTGGTGACGACTTCAAGTTTGTCATCGGAGCCAGCCGCTTCCGATTGTTCGTCTTGGTTGGTTCCGCACGCTGACAGGGTCAGTAGCGTAATGGCCATAAAGGTGGCTGAAATTGCTGATTTTCTCAAGGTGATTCCTCCGTTTCATTGGTTGATTGCTTGTTTCCGGCTCCTTCTGGCACTGAAATGCTGCCAAACCACTCCTTTTTTCGGGGAAAATAGAAAGGCGATGAAGAATAGGGCGGTTGCGGCCAGGACGATGGTCGCGCCTGATGCCAGATTATAGGTAAAGCTGAAATACAGTCCGATAATGGATGAAGCTGCTCCGATTGAGGCGGACAGGAAGATCATCATCGACAAGCGGTCCGTCAAAAGATAAGCGGTTGCGGCTGGTGTGATCAACATCGCGACGACCAGGATGATTCCGACCGTTTGCAAAGAGGCAACCGTCACCAAGGTCAGCAGCGTCATCAGGAAGTAATGGATGAGGCCGACCCGCAGCCCGTAAACTTTCGCCATCGTGACATCGAATGAAGTGACAAGAAGTTCTTTATAGAACAGATAAACTGCGGCGAGAACGACAGCGCCGATGACCAGGGTGATCCACATATCCGATGGCCTAACCGCCAGTACGTTGCCGAACAGGATATGATAGAGATCCGTACTGCTTTCGAGAACGGTGATCAGGATGATTCCCAAAGCGAAAGCGGCCGTGAACATAATGCCGATGGACGTGTCTTGTTTGATGCGGCTGTTTTGGCTGATGAAGCCGATGCCGATGGCAGTCAGCACACCGGTCAGTACAGCACCAAAGAAAAAGTTGATGCCTATTGCATAGGAGATGGCGACACCCGGCAGCACCGCATGGGAAATGGCATCACCCATCAACGCCATCCCCCGCAAAATGATGAAACAGCCAAGGACACCGCAGATGATTCCGACCATGATCGAAGTCAACAGGGCTTTTTGCAGAAAGTCATATTGGATTAACCCTTCAATAAATCCCATTATAACGACGCCCCCACTTTTTGAAGAAAGCCGAGTTCACTGTCATACGCTTGGAGCATGACGTCCGGCAAGAGCACCTGAGAAGGTGTGCCATATTGGATGACTTTCTTATTTAATAGGATCAATTGATCGAAATAATCATGCGCCTTGCTCAAGTCGTGATGCACCACAAGAACGGTTTTTCCTTGTTGTTTCAAGTCTTTCAGCAATCGCATGATGGTTTCCTCGCTCGCGATATCGATACCGACAAATGGTTCGTCGAGGAAGAAGATATCGGCTTTCTGCGTCAGCGCACGCGCCAAAAAAACTCGTTGCTGCTGACCGCCAGAAAGTTCACCGATCTGACGTTTTGAAAACTCTTCCATCCCCACTTTTTGGAGGCATTCATAAGCCCATTCACGGTCCTTTTTCCGTGGGCGTCTTAACATGCCCATATTCGGGTAAGTTCCCATCAGAACGGTATCTAAGACATTGATCGGAAAATCCCAATCGTATTGATTTCTCTGGGCTACGTAGGCGATTTGCTTCCGGACATCTTGCAGCGGTTTGCCCAAGATTTCGATGGTGCCGCTATCGAGCGGCACCAAATTCAGCATCGCTTTCAGCAACGTCGATTTCCCAGCGCCGTTCGGTCCGATGATTCCAATTACATTCTCTTGATCAATTTCAAAATCAACTCCGCTGATTGCTTGTTTTCCATAGTAGGAAACTTGAACATCTTTTACGGCTATTGCAGTTTCCATATCGCAACCTCTTTTCCTTGATGAATTATTCTTTCCTTAAGGAAACTTTATCATAGTATACAGTCCTATTTCTTATTTGTAAACAATTTTAAATGATAGAACAAAATTCGATTGTATAATTTATTAAAAATTCTGATAAATGATATCGTTTTATGTAAGAATCCAGTATAATAGAATCAAAAGGAGGCGCGGAAAATGACGGAGATTGTAGGGCTTGTTCCCACTCTCATTTTTGTCATGATTGCCATAGTCAGCATTCTGATGGTTTTTACATTCAGACACTGGTCCCCTTAATGGGGCCATGCGGTTTCCAGCCTTAACTGTCCGAAGATTGGCGTTGACAGTAACCCGACCGGTTATTGCCAACGCCTTTTGTCTTGTTGTGTTTGGAATCGTCCGCCAATGATTCCGATTGAGGACTATTTAATTTGCACAACGGGTAATAGTCATTTAATGGAACAAGTTGTAATTTTAAAATACGAACCCAAAGGAGAATGATGATGGAGATTTTAACGCGATTCAGAGATATTATGACAAGCAATATTCACGCAATGCTGGATAAAGCGGAGGACCCGGAGAAGATGATTGATCAATATATGCGGGATTTGAACAGCGATCTTGGGAAAGTCAAATCCCAAACTGCGGCAATCATGGCAGCTGAAAAGCGGGAGCGCCGTGAACTGGAAGAGCTGCAGGTGGAAATCGGCAGTATGCAACGTTATGCGGTAAAAGCGCTCGAAGCGGGCAACGAAGACGACGCCCGGAAATTTCTGCAGCGCAAAGCGGAGCTGTCGGACCGTGAAACTGATTTGAATACGGCTGTGGAGATTGCCGCTGCTAATACGAAGCAAATGCGCGAAATGCACGACAAACTTGAGTCGGACATCGGTGAACTCGAGAAACGGCGTTCCGAGCTGAAAGGCAAGGCTTCCGTCGCTAGAACCCAGAAACAAATGAACGAATTCAGTTCATCGGTCAGCGGCTCTGGCGACCGGATATCCGCATTCGATAAAATGGAACAGAAAATCACCCAGGAACTGGATCAGGCAATGGCCATGGCGGAACTGAACAAAAGTTCCGAAACGGACATCAAGGACCTTGCCTCAAAATATGATACAGATCGCCGCGTCGATGACGAACTGGCTTCTTTGAAGTCGCGGACGGACGTGGACGATGAGCTTGAAGCGCTGAAATCCCAGTTGAACAAAGGCGAGTAAGGCTGATTGTCCAACCCGTTTTCAGCAACCGCGTGATGGGAGGAAGAAGCGATGATCGTTCATTATAAATGCCCGAACTGTGGATCGGATATGGCGTTTGACAGTGGCTCTGGTGCTTTATCATGCTCAAGTTGCGGCAGGGAAGACGCAATTGAGTCTTTCCCGGATGACAATATCGAGCGCAGATTCGAACCGGAGGAAGCGAAGGAGTATCACTGTGAAAACTGCGGGGCCATCATCCTGACCGAAGCCGAGACCACCGCGACGCATTGCAGTTTCTGCAGGGCACCGGTTGTACTCGCGGACCGGCTGAGCGGTGACTTGGCGCCGGCCAAAGTGATTCCATTCACCATCAGCAAGGACGAAGCGGTAGCCGCATTCCGGAAATGGACCAAAAACGGTCGATTGACGCCAAGCGGTTTTATGTCCGGAGACCGGATCAAAAAGATGACCGGGATGTATGTGCCGTTCTGGCTGTACGATCTCGATGGCGAGGCCGAGGTGGCAGCGGTCGCAACCCGGGTCAACAGCTATACGAGGGGTGACACCATTTATACGGAAACCCATTTTTTTGATATTTACCGTGATATCGACTTGAGCTACTTGAAAGTTCCGGTGGACGCATCAGAAAAAATGGACGATGAACTGATGGACAAGCTCGAACCCTATAATTATGAGGATCTTAAAGATTTCCGGATGCCTTACCTGGCCGGGTATCTCGCCGAGAAATACGATTACGATGATAAACATTTGCTTCCGCGGGTGGAATCCAAAGTCATGCCGTATATCGATTCTTACATTCAATCGACTATTTCCGGCTATTCGACTGTCAGCTACACAAACAAGCAGGTCCGGGTCAATAAACGAAAAGTCTACTATACGCTGTTTCCTGTGTGGATGGTTTATTACGATTTTGAAAACGCGGAACATACTTTTGCGATGAACGGCCAGACCGGCAAAGTAGTCGGAAAACCGCCAATCAGCATGGGTAAAGTCGTGGCTTGGTTCACAGGAATTGCCGTTTCCGCATTTGCCGTGATTAAAGCCATCTCCTTCGCGGTTGGAGGTGTGCTTTGGTGAGAGCTTTCAGCACGTTTTTATTGGCATTAATTTTAAGTGTAATAGGCGCGGCAGGTGTTTTGGCACAAACTGACCAGCACATATTCGACAATGCGAACCTTTTGACGGAACCGGAAAAGGTTCAACTGGAGCAGTTCGCAGCGGATTACAGCCGTGAAAGTGAAGTCGACTTTCTGTTTTTGACAACAACCAGCACTGAGGGCCAGGCGATTACGGGCTATATGGGCGACTTTTTTGATGACTGGGCTGTCGACAACAATCAGGAAGATGCCGTCCTCTTGACCATTGATATGGGCAACCGGGAAGTGTACTTGGCAGGATTCGGCACCGCAGAAGCGCGGCTGGACGATCAGCGGATTCAGCGCGTGCTGGACCGGATCATGCCGTATATGGCAGCGGCAGATTACGGCGGCGCTTTTGAAGAAGCGGTGACGACATCCAGCCGGTATATGGAATTCCGCCCTGGCGTCAATCCGGATAGCCTCTTCTTTAATAACTGGCTTCATATTCTGCTTGCGCTGGTAATTGGCGGAGCGGTGGTCGGTACAATGGCGTTCACGATGGGCGGCCGTGTCACCACGACAAGCCGGACTTATTTCGATGAAAATAATACTCAAGTGAAAAGCCGCCGGGATCGCTTCCGCAACAAAACCGTCACGAGACGTAAAGTCCCGAAGAACAACACGAAAGGCGGGGGAGGATTTGGAGGAGGCGGCATGACCGGAGGCGGCCGTTCGTTCAGCGGAGGCGGCCGCAAGTTCTAGAAACAATTTAAGAAGGGAAGGAATGAACCCGATGGTGTTTTTCGGCAGGCAATTTGCAGATGTAGTGGAATGGGAAGAGTTCAGGGAAGACATGATTTTCTGGAAATGGACCAATAAGGAAATTAAAAAAGGCAGCAGACTGATCATCCGTCCAGGGCAAGATGCGATATTTCTGAACAACGGCAAAATCGAAGGCATATTCGAAGACGAAGGCGAGTACGATATCGAATCCCAAATCGTTCCGTTCCTGTCGACACTGAAAGGATTCCGCTTCGGCTTTAACACCGGCATGCGGGTGGAAGTGCTGTTCGTCAATACGAAGGAATTCACCGTTCGTTGGGGCACGCAAAATCCGATCAACATTCCAGCTCCGCAACTGCCGGGCGGGATGCCGATTCGGGCAAATGGAACGTTTCATTTCAAGGTGACCGATTACGTGGCTTTGATCGACAAAGTTGCGGGAGTGCGCAGCAGTTACCTCGTGGAAGATGTGAAAATCCGCATCACCGCCATTCTCGATCAGCTCCTGATGAAGTGGGTCACCCGCGAAGGCAAGGATATGTTCAACCTGCAATCCAATGCGCATGAAATCGCGCAAGGCATGCAGGATGATCTCAACATGGGAATCCTGGACGACGGCGTGAAAATCACCGGGTTCCAGATCATGAGCTTCAACTATCCGAAGGAAGTCCAAGACATGATCAATAAGAGCGCATCCCACGGCATGGTGGGCGATGTTGGGAAATACCAGCAGATTTCTGTCGCCGATGCGATGGGCAAATCTTCGGGATCGAATACCGCTTCCGATATGGCGGGCATGATGATGGGCATGAATATTGCTAAGGAAATGATGGACCAGCAAAAAGGTGCGGATGCGGACAAGCAGCAGGAAAGCGGAACAGCTGATGCGTCGGAAAACGGCGATAGCAAAGGACCGAACTTCTGCCCGAACTGCGGCGAAAAAGTGAGCGGCGCGAAATTCTGTCCGAATTGCGGGCAGAAATTGGCTTGAGTAATGAGAGCGAAGGTTTTTCTTCGCTCTTTTTTTTATTGAAAAAGCAAGCGATTTCGGCAACGGTCGAATCCTTGCTGTGAGCGCCGAATGAATTTGCTGAAAGCCGGAATATGCTCCATGAACGCTCCAATACGCTCCACAATCAGTGAAATACGCTCCAATAGAGCCAGAATACGCTCCGCAATCAAAAAAATATGCTCCGAACCTCCAAGAAGCGACTCCTAAACCTCCGGATTCGCCCCATTCAAAGGGATTTTCGTCTCTCTTTTAGCTCAATATAATGAACGAAAATTTATTTTATTTTGCATATACTTAAATTTGGTGTTATATGCTATTATATGTAAAAAAACTGATTCGAAAGGAAGGTACGATGAACCAGAAAAATATTAAGTCCAGCAGGGAGACCGTTTATTTCACCATCAGCTTGATTGCCAGCATCCTGGTGTATATTTTGGCGGCGGTCTCGATTATCGGTATTGGAATTGCACTGATTATTTTTGCGATTGCGCTGTTTATGAACGCAGTGATGCTCGGCTCGATCCGCGGGAACGGGGTTCGCATCCATGAACGTCAGTTTCCCGATGTCTACGAACGGATCCAGACGCTTGCCAAGGAAATGGACCTGAAAAAAGTGCCCGATGTGTTCGTCATCCAATCCGAAGGGGCGCTGAATGCCTTCGCCACCCGTTTTTTCGGCCGCGATATGGTCGTCCTGTATTCGGAGGTTTTTGAATTGGCACGCGAGCAGGGCAACGATGAACTGGACTTTATCCTGGCCCATGAACTGGCGCATATCAAGCGCCGCCATGTCTGGAAAAACATCATCATCCTGCCGGCCGCATTGATTCCG
>DATHVY010000110.1:0-2363 GCA_035461045.1 Planococcus sp. (in: firmicutes) | reverse complement strand
CTGGGCTGCCAAAGGAACTTTCCTTCTAGGCATCAAAACAGTCATTGCTGAAAGCTATGAGCGTATTCACCGCTCCAACCTGGTCATGATGGGCGTTCTTCCGTTGCAATATGTGAACGGCGAAAATGCTGAATCCCTAGGACTTACTGGACGCGAAGAAATCAGCGTGAACTTGACGGATGACGTGAAACCGCGTGACATCCTGACAGTGACTGCTAAAGCTGAAGACGGCACCATCACAGAATTCAAGGCGCTAGCGCGTTTCGATTCTGAAGTGGAAGTAGATTACTATCGCCACGGTGGTATCCTTCAAATGGTTCTACGCAGAAAGCTTGTAGAAGCTTAAGAATAATTATAAAAGGCTGCCCCCGGGCAGCCTTTTTTTGATGCATGGCCACTATAATTGGGAAGGCTTGCAGCATAAGCTCATCCGCTTCGCCAGTTTGAAGTGGTTTTTAGTTTGAGTGGATGAGATGCTGGTTCGCACTCTTGCAGAATAGATTCTTATGGAGAGACGGCTGATCGCCTGCGCGATTCAGCCGTCTTTTGTTGTTTAGGGATGTATTTTTTTAAGTTGGATTTAGTAATTTGCCTGATGAAAGCTCGAAAGTGCCTGTTGAAGAAGTGTAAGTGCCTGATAGGAAGGCAAAAGTGCTGGAAGAGAGTAAAAGTGCTGGTTGAGATTAAGAAAGTGCCTGATGAAAGCTCCAAAGTGCCTGTTGAAGAAGTGTAAGTGCCCGATAGGAAGGCAAAAGTGCTGGAAGAGAGTGAAAGTGCTGGTTGGAATCAAGAAAGTGCTTATTAAGGATTCCGTATCGCGTAAGAATAAGTAAAGTATATTAAAAGCTGGGCGCAATGCGCCAAGCAGCCACTACATAAAACTCTCCCCATAAAATCGCAAGTCTACAATTCGACCTTTCAAAAATGGAGAACCTCACCATCCAGCGAATCGGCGCCCCAGGGGTGGGCGAAGTCGTGAGACTGGCGGGCGTAGCTGCCTGGCTCACGCCGAAAGCCTTCCACAAGCCGAAAAGCGGATAGCCAGCAATAATCTGTCTCATGAATTTGGTGAAGTTTTGGAGAATGGGATATCGTGTTGCCTTCTTGCAAGATAACCCCTTATAGTGAAGTGTCTAATCGCCTGTGTTTTACTATGTACAATTTTGGTGTTGAATTCAAAAATGAAATTAATAAAGTAATCGTAGAAAGTCTATAAAGCGCAATAAGATATCTTAGGAAAGATCATCTATGCAGCCTTTTATTTTTCTTCCGAACAAAAAAGGCTGTATACTTACGTTAGAGGTGAATGGAATGCATATTAGTGAAAAACAAATTGAGATCCGTTACGCGGAAACTGATCAGATGGGCGTCGTCTATCACGCCAATTATTTAGTATGGCTGGAAATCGGACGTACGCAATTGATTGAGGATATCGGCTTCACGTATGCCGGAATGGAAGAGCAGGGCTTCTTGGCGCCTGTAACGGATGTTTCGATAAAATATAAAGCGGCTATGCGCTATGGACAAAAAGCACTTGTCCGCACTTGGGTGGAGGCCCATGGGAAATTGCGTACGACGTATGGCTATGAAGTGGTGCACGAAGATGGCACGATTGCCGCACATGCGACGACTGAACATGTGGTGGTCAAGAAGGACTCCTTTCGTCCGGTTCCATTAAAAAGAGTGGATCCGGAATGGCATGACAAATACGAACAGATTAAGAGGGATCCAAATGGCGTTCGGAATTAAACGTGAGGAACTCAACAGATGGAAAGCGGATGTCAGTGGCGGCAACATCTCATTTCTGACGCATTACTGGGTGGATTCCCGTTTTCCCGGCTGTAACACCGTTACAAAAGTCGGTTGCTGCGACTTGGAAAAGCTGGAGCAGTGGGGAAGCCAGTATGGGTTAAGACGTGAGTGGATGGATTTAAGAGGGGATTTCCCGCATTTTGATTTATTCGGGGAACACCAGCAAAGGATTATGCAACTCGAAGGCATGTTGGAGCAACTGAATAAACTGGAAAAATCACGGTAAATACCTGATTTTAGCTAAACAAAAAAGCGTGAGATTCTCACGCTTTTTCATATGAATATTCAAGCTCTTTCAGTTTATCGTTCACTTGGACATGCAAGTCATGGCCATCAAAATACCATAGATCATTCGTTTCAACGAAATAGTTCACGTCCTGGTGGTTGAATTCTGCTACAGGATCCAATGGCTGATCTTTCGTGACACCTAGCGAGAATCCCGGCTGCAACTTGCTTGCACCGCCGTAGCGCACGAAAAAGTGCACGGCATCTCCAGGTTCAACTTCCATTTCTTTTTGGAACCAATCCAACGCGTCTTCACTGATGATGAT